>NZ_JBAGKV010000070.1:0-3125 GCF_037049705.1 Janthinobacterium sp. LPB2021202312-11-4
GGTAGCCGGCTCGTTAAACCTTGCGGTTCACGCTCCAGCGAATGGGTATGCGATAGATTTGTGGGTGTACAGCTGCGAACTTTCGGTTCATTGCGTCTTCACACACCGCAATCTGGCCTTTCGACGCAAATTGCTTGGGTGTTATATGGTCAAGCCTCACGGGCAATTAGTATTGGTTAGCTCAACGCCTCACAGCGCTTACACACCCAACCTATCAACGTCGTAGTCTTCGACGGCCCTTCAGGGGACTCAAGGTCCCAGTGAGATCTCATCTTGAGGCTAGTTTCCCGCTTAGATGCTTTCAGCGGTTATCTATTCCGAACATAGCTACCCGGCAATGCCACTGGCGTGACAACCGGAACACCAGAGGTTCGTCCACTCCGGTCCTCTCGTACTAGGAGCAGCCCCTCTCAAATCTCAAACGTCCACGGCAGATAGGGACCGAACTGTCTCACGACGTTCTAAACCCAGCTCGCGTACCACTTTAAATGGCGAACAGCCATACCCTTGGGACCGGCTTCAGCCCCAGGATGTGATGAGCCGACATCGAGGTGCCAAACACCGCCGTCGATATGAACTCTTGGGCGGTATCAGCCTGTTATCCCCGGAGTACCTTTTATCCGTTGAGCGATGGCCCTTCCATACAGAACCACCGGATCACTAAGACCTACTTTCGTACCTGCTCGACGTGTCTGTCTCGCAGTCAAGCGCGCTTTTGCCTTTATACTCTACGACCGATTTCCGACCGGTCTGAGCGCACCTTCGTACTCCTCCGTTACTCTTTAGGAGGAGACCGCCCCAGTCAAACTACCCACCATACACTGTCCTCGATCCGGATAACGGACCTGAGTTAGAACCTCAAAGTTGCCAGGGTGGTATTTCAAGGTTGGCTCCACGCGAACTGGCGTCCACGCTTCAAAGCCTCCCACCTATCCTACACAAGCAAATTCAAAGTCCAGTGCAAAGCTATAGTAAAGGTTCACGGGGTCTTTCCGTCTAGCCGCGGATACACTGCATCTTCACAGCGATTTCAATTTCACTGAGTCTCGGGTGGAGACAGCGCCGCCATCGTTACGCCATTCGTGCAGGTCGGAACTTACCCGACAAGGAATTTCGCTACCTTAGGACCGTTATAGTTACGGCCGCCGTTTACCGGGGCTTCGATCAAGAGCTTCGCGTTAGCTAACCCCATCAATTAACCTTCCGGCACCGGGCAGGCGTCACACCCTATACGTCCACTTTCGTGTTTGCAGAGTGCTGTGTTTTTAATAAACAGTCGCAGCGGCCTGGTATCTTCGACCGGCATGGGCTTACGCAGTAAATGCTTCACCCTCACCGGCGCACCTTCTCCCGAAGTTACGGTGCCATTTTGCCTAGTTCCTTCACCCGAGTTCTCTCAAGCGCCTTGGTATTCTCTACCCAACCACCTGTGTCGGTTTGGGGTACGGTTCCTGGTTACCTGAAGCTTAGAAGCTTTTCTTGGAAGCATGGCATCAACCACTTCGTCATCTAAAAGATAACTCGTCATCAGCTCTCGGCCTTAGAATCCCGGATTTACCTAAGATTCCAGCCTACCACCTTAAACTTGGACAACCAACGCCAAGCTGGCCTAGCCTTCTCCGTCCCTCCATCGCAATAACCAGAAGTACAGGAATATTAACCTGTTTTCCATCGACTACGCTTTTCAGCCTCGCCTTAGGGACCGACTAACCCTGCGTCGATTAACGTTGCGCAGGAAACCTTGGTCTTTCGGCGTGGGTGTTTTTCACACCCATTGTCGTTACTCATGTCAGCATTCGCACTTCTGATACCTCCAGCAAGCTTCTCAACTCACCTTCACAGGCTTACAGAACGCTCCTCTACCGCATCACCTAAGTGATACCCGTAGCTTCGGTGTATGGTTTGAGCCCCGTTACATCTTCCGCGCAGGCCGACTCGACTAGTGAGCTATTACGCTTTCTTTAAAGGGTGGCTGCTTCTAAGCCAACCTCCTAGCTGTCTAAGCCTTCCCACATCGTTTCCCACTTAACCATAACTTTGGGACCTTAGCTGACGGTCTGGGTTGTTTCCCTTTTCACGACGGACGTTAGCACCCGCCGTGTGTCTCCCATGCTCGGCACTTGTAGGTATTCGGAGTTTGCATCGGTTTGGTAAGTCGGGATGACCCCCTAGCCGAAACAGTGCTCTACCCCCTACAGTGATACATGAGGCGCTACCTAAATAGCTTTCGAGGAGAACCAGCTATCTCCGAGCTTGATTAGCCTTTCACTCCGATCCACAGGTCATCCGCTAACTTTTCAACGGTAGTCGGTTCGGTCCTCCAGTTAGTGTTACCCAACCTTCAACCTGCCCATGGATAGATCGCCCGGTTTCGGGTCTATTCCCAGCGACTAGACGCCCTATTAAGACTCGCTTTCGCTACGCCTCCCCTATTCGGTTAAGCTCGCCACTGAAAATAAGTCGCTGACCCATTATACAAAAGGTACGCAGTCACCCAACAAAGTGGGCTCCCACTGCTTGTACGCATACGGTTTCAGGATCTATTTCACTCCCCTCTCCGGGGTTCTTTTCGCCTTTCCCTCACGGTACTAGTTCACTATCGGTCAGTCAGTAGTATTTAGCCTTGGAGGATGGTCCCCCCATATTCAGACAAAGTTTCTCGTGCTCCGTCCTACTCGATTTCATGACTAAGAGATTTTCGCGTACAGGGCTATCACCCACTATGGCCGTACTTTCCAGAACGTTCCGCTAATCTCAAAGCCACTTAAGGGCTAGTCCCCGTTCGCTCGCCACTACTAAGGGAATCTCGGTTGATTTCTTTTCCTCAGGGTACTTAGATGTTTCAGTTCCCCTGGTTCGCTTCTTAAGCCTATGTATTCAGCTTAAGATACCTAACTTATGTTAGGTGGGTTCCCCCATTCAGACATCTCCGGATCAAAGTCTGTTTGCCGACTCCCCGAAGCTTTTCGCAGGCTACCACGTCTTTCATCGCCTCTGACTGCCAAGGCATCCACCGTATGCGCTTCTTCACTTGACCATATAACCCCAAGCAATCTGGTTATACTGTGAAGACGACATTCGCCGAAAATTCGCAATTACTCACAAATTTTACCTTAGCCTGATCC
>NZ_JBAGKV010000071.1:0-3040 GCF_037049705.1 Janthinobacterium sp. LPB2021202312-11-4
CTAAAGGCTCGCGAAGCGCTTATGGTCAAGGGAAAGCTGACCACACTGAAGGAAGAAGACTTCCAGAAAAACAAGAAGGCTTATGCCGACGCTACCAACTGCGTTATCGATGGCAAAGCCCGCATGTGCAGTTACCTGGAAGGCGTCGCCAGTGACCGTAAAAAGATCGAAAAGGACTTCGCCGCCTATATTGATTCAATTTTGAAGGTTGCTGATTACGGCTTGGCTTTACCTGAGTTCGCATTTATCCCGGACACCGGAGACATCAGCACTGGAGTCGAGAAGTTTAAATCGTATCTGGAGATGGAGCAGCAGCAGACAAAGCTTAGCGAACAGATTCGATCAAAATATAAAGCCTGGATCGACGCGAGCGGTCAAAACGTCGCCGCTCCCGCAGGTATCGTGGAGGCAGAGGAAGCTGAATGGCAGCGCATCCAATTAGCTCGCTTCCAACTCCGGGAAGATGCTGAAGCTGCCGTCGCAGCTGCATTGCCGCTGCGACATTTGCTTTGGGAGCCCGAACAGTTCCAGCCGAAACCCGAAGAGCGCCTCGTCAAAGCAGGTTTTCCTCTACGAGAAGTTGCCCTCTTCAACAGTCCGAATACGGCATTGAAGCACTTGAGCCTTCTGAATCTTGAAGGTATCGAAAAAGCGTTGAAGAAGGACTTGAGCGAAGTCGGCGCCAGTGCAAAGAAAGGACTGGTTAAGGTTCCCGGCGATAGTAGTTCAAAAGCAGGAACGGACACAGAAGATAACCCCTTCAATGAGTGGCTTCGCCTGCAAGGTGCCGTAGCGATCAAGGACCAGCAAAGTAACTGGTTCGACGAAAAAGGTTGGTTTGACGTTGAAATCTTTCACACCTACCTGAAATCGAAAAACTATAAGGTCGACACGTTAGATGACGAAGGTGCACGCAAAGCCTGGGGCCTGCGCCTGCGCCAACTTCTTTTCAAAGAAGAAGTCCGAAGTTCTCTTCGACTGTTCGACAATAGTCCGCAAGCGCAATTGGTTCGGTGCCTGACACCACCCCAGTCGTCAATCCATGCCGCAGCAAAGGTCACTGGCCCAAGTTTCAGCGTGGCGGATAACTTCAAGGCGTCTGCCAAAGCAGAAGTGACCTTGGGAATCGACCTCGCTCGTGGCGAAGTAGAATTGATGAAGCTGGATCTGCCGGGTAGAGATCAAGCCAAAGACATCCTGATTCCGTATTTGGACTACGAGAAAAATCGCAAAAACCTTAATCTCGGCAGGTTCTCTCTTCATTTGGGTGCCAGAGCCTGGGGCTACACCGGAGCATCGCTACTTCTTTCGTCCAGCGTTCAACTCGGGCGTGCCAACGTACAAGGCGGCCTCAATCTTCCGGAAATCACCGACGCCAAACGACCAGAAACCTCCAAAGCAACGGCAGGTACGGTACGCAGTGGGCAAGAACTTACCGGGGACGCAGCGAAAGTCAGGATCGAAGATGGAGCGAAAGCGGAGTTCAACATGTTCGCCGGGGTACAAGCGGGCATCTTGTTGACGGGTGCGTTGAACTGGGCGCCGCCTAAAGAAATCGCAGCGCTACGCACTCCTCCAGCCCCAGGCATGGCAAATAGTGCGAACAACGCCAAAACCAGCCAGTGGTACAGTCTGGCGCGCCTGACTGCTGGCTTCACCGCGGCATACGGCGTAGGTGCAAATGGTGATATTGCCATTTCACTTAATGAAGGCCGCTTCATATTGCGCTTCAAAGCATCGCTCATCGTAGGGCCCGGCGCTGGCGGCGAATTCCAGTTCGAAGTGGGTTACGACGGCGTTACCGATTTCATCAACTTGCTGCGCCGCGAAATGCATAAAAATCAGGATAAATCCCTGATATTTGTAACGGACGACGCTGCCGACTACATCGACAAGCTTAACTTCCTCGGTGCTGCGGGCATGGAAGTCTCCATGATTTATATGGTAGGAATTGATACGGTGATGTCGTTGTATGAGGCGTTGACGGGGGGTGGGCGTGGTGCATCCATTGCGCATTCGATCATGACCTATCGGCAACAGGCGGAGCTTGAGCAATGGTTCCTGACTGCAACACCAGGTGCTCTTGGACCTATGTTGATGACGCTTATTTCGACGGCGGAATCCTTCAAGATTAGAGAGTATGTGACCGTAGGCACTGAATCACAGCCAGTTGAAAAAGCCTACACAAAAGACCAATGCCATTTGCTTCAACAACAAGCGATTGAGCGTGTACTTGGCTGGATTGTGAATCAAGCCAAGACGCAAGGAACGATTCCTTTAGCGCAAGCGCAGTTTGAAGAAGCCTGTATGAGCATGAATCGATTTGGTACAAAAGCCTCAAGCAATGCAGAACAAAGTTATTGCGAAAACAGATTGAGGATGGACAACTTTATGTCCGAAGCAGTCCAAAGATTGTTTGGTGACCAGAACGATGAAATGCGTGCCAGATACAAAATGCATGTAAATATACTCGGTGCTCGCCTGGATGGATCATGTCATCGGGTACAATATTACGGAAGGACTTTTGTACCGGGTGGAAAAGCAACCTACACCGGCCCAACTCAGTAAGCTCAAGGTAAAAAAATGTTACGTACCCCTACTTTTACAGTAGCACTATTTTTGTTGGCATTTACTAGCAATGTATTTGCGCAACTTTCATCCGCACAAGAAACAGCTAAAACTCGCGGAATCACCCTCTTCAACCAGTACAAAACGGCCGAACCAGAATTACGTATTGCGGCCGAAGCGGGAGATGCAGAAGCACAGTTTTACCTTGCTGAAGAACTACGTAAAGACAAACAGCTCATGACAGCCGAAGCTCAAAAATGGTACGAAGCATCTGCTGCTCAAGGCGACTATTATTCAATGTTCAAGCTCGCGACCGCAGGTGGTGATCTATGCGCGGTGGCTAATAAGTGCCCCCCGGGAATTAAAACTGCTAGTGATTGGCTGGAGTTGTTGATAAAAACGGCTGAGCCTCGTGCCATAAGCGGCGACGCCGAGGCGATGGCCATTATGTATAATGCAAAAGCTGATTTAA
>NZ_JBAGKV010000072.1:0-2940 GCF_037049705.1 Janthinobacterium sp. LPB2021202312-11-4
CTAAAGGACTCCCTCATGCAAAGGATTGCATTTGCGAACGCCCTGCGCGGTGTCGCCGCTCTCTGTGTTGTCATTGCACACTACATTCTCATGTTCAACTATATCCGGGGTGAATTCGGCGGCTTGCCGGCGCTACCTGAAACGCCATTCCCAACCTGGATGATTAACGTCTTCAACCCACTGAACAGCTTGAACGTAGGGGCATTCGGCGTCGCCCTGTTCTTTCTGATCAGCGGCTTGGTGATACCCATATCTGTTTCGAACCTGGACGGGCAGTTTTTGGCAAGGATCAAGTTCACCATAGGCAGGCTGCTCAGGATATGGCCAACCTATATCGTAGGATTATTAATCACTCTTGCCTCGCTTGAAGCTTCTGCCAGATACATGGGCAACACCACTTCATATACTTTAAAACAAGTTATAATCCAGATATCTCTATTCCGCGACTGGCTTGGAAACCATCAACCACTAGACGGCGTGGTTTGGACGCTTGAAATAGAGATAAAATTCTATATCGCAATACTTATATTTTGGCCGATGACAAATAAAGCCAAAATACTTCCATTTATCACTCTAGGATTTCTCACCATCCTCATTGCAAATTTATACCCAGGAAATACATACAGAGACGGAACACTAGCAACCCTAACGCCTCCAATCAAATATGTGTTTTACATGATGATTGGTGTCTCGCTAAACTACCATTATCGCAAACTTATCAGCCTGGAAAAAACACTCGCATTGAATATTGCCATGCTATTTATATTTGGCTATAGCTGTTTGATTGAAGGCTGGCAGGTCGAAATCATTGTGTCTTACTTTGCCGCGTTCGCGTTATTCACGACGTTCTATCTGCTTGCCAGAGAATGGCGCGGTGGCCCAGTGTTCAATTTTCTAGCGAACATCAGTTATCCGCTGTACACATGTCACGGGGCCTTCGGGATCGTTGGCATGCGAATTATGATTGATCAAGGAGCAGGAGCAATAACTGCCCTTGTCATACAGACGACCATGACAATCATCCTCTCATGGATAATTCACAAGACCATTGAGAATCCAACGCAAACTCTCGGAAAGAGACTGACCATGATGATCAGATCTCCAACGGCCCCCATAGCAGCAAGCTAAGAATGAAAAGCCCGCTTTAATTCAGCGGGCTTTTTACATATCTAGGGATTATTCGAAAGGAATCGGTTCAACAATGTAGCAGTCTTCACAGTCGTCGGTGATAACTGTATTCAGAATGACTGGTGACGCTACCTGCGGACGAAGAAGCCCTGAACGAATGGACGCGGTATAAACACCAACATTCACCGTGTTGAAACGCCCCATTGCATTCACAGAGACGGTATCAATGCAGTAATTCATACCTTGGCCGACGCCGCATTGCTCGCCACCTGAGTTAATGATTCGGGTTGAGTCTTGCCCCTCTACAACAACGCCCCAGGCGCTCTGCTCGTCTTCAATTCCCGGCTCTGTGCCAATACAGTAACTATTGATGATGGTGTTGTACTCGCCTCCGTTGTCGAGCAGCAGCATGCACCGGCCAGTCCAGTCGACCGATGTGATGTTCTCGACCACGCAATGCTGGGCATAGTGCATATGCAGGCCGACGGTGCAGTTTCCTGTGAACTCAAGATTTCGGATGTACACGTTCTTGATCGGATCGCACAAAGCAACAATCGCATTCTCCGGGTGCTGTCGCTTGATAACCCGGTTGACAATCAGAGAGTCGGCCAGGACATAGATAACCTGCCTGACTTCCATTGGTCCATCCAAAGGCATCGGATAAGTGTCGAAATCGGTGGAAGCATCCGAAATCACAATCCAAGAACCATTTGTGTAGGGGGTCGTGTCGGCTACGAAAATCTGGGTTGTATTGACGTACGCTGTAGCAGTCAAATAGCTGCCAGCCCGCACGTTACCCTCATAATCAAACGCTGCATAGCTTGGATCTGTAGGCTCGACTGGGTTACGGCCAATCCCAGAAACATCGATAGTGACCTTATCAATCCCTGGTGCCGGCTCGATAATCTGGCCGCTATAGGGCCATTGGTCGTCTCGGTTCAGGAGCACAGTGGTGCCGATCGGACACTGAGTTCCATTGATCTGCAGCCAACGATAACCCGCCTTCAAAATCGACTGAATTTGAGGTCCATTATCGGCATCAGGATTCGGGGTAAAGACGTATGGGGTGTCAACATAAATTGCCATTTATCAATCTCATTTTAGAAAAGCCAAAACCCTCCGCGGCCAAAATATGTATATCCATACAGCACAATTATGACAACTTTTTAAAAATTTTGCCCTAATCCAATCGCCTCAATTTTCGAACGTAGCCCTGATATGTCAGCAGTGCTGATCAGTCCTTGGTTACCAGCATCGGTGATACAGATAATTCGTTGAGCATGCGCCGGGACCCGGCTTGTCTCACGCACAGCCATGAACAAGGGCGCAGGAGGCCGGGGCAGCAGACACTGCGCAACCAGCGCTGTAGAGGAGGACTGACAGGCGCATATCAGAAGTGGCATGACAGTCGCACAGGCGAACGTGATCACGCGGTGCATCGTTCAATACTCTGTAATGGGTTGATCGCTGGCTTGCAGCTGTTGCTCCAGAGCCTGGCGTTTATCCTGCGCCTCATGCCGTTGCGCTGCGGCCGCCAGAGTCAGCTAATTCGGGGATTCGCCGTACAACCTCGCCTGCTTAGGCTATCGACTCGGCTACAAGCCGATAATCTGATCTCGAACATTAGTCGCATTACTTATAGGCACCAAAAAACGCGCCGGGCTGCTCAAGCTCAGACTCACAACGCCGAGCCCACGCCTGTGCCGCCTGTTTTCGGACGAAGGGCTGGCTCTCTTGGTAGACTTGCACACCACAGGACTGAAATCGGACCTGTGCTGTACAGATAAGGGATACATCCGCCCTTTTTGTCCT
>NZ_JBAGKV010000073.1:0-2862 GCF_037049705.1 Janthinobacterium sp. LPB2021202312-11-4
GCGGGGAGCAGAGCTTGATTGCTCAGGTGCGTCGCAAAATCGAATACGCAAAAGCCCAGATGCGAGCCAAGGTTGAGCATCCTTTTCGAGTGATCAAGCGCCAGTTGGCTACACGAAAGTGCGTTATCGCGGGCTGATGAAAAACACCGCGCAACAGACCATGCTATTTGCCCTGTCGAACCTGTGGATGATGCGAAAACGGCTGTTGGTTGCGGGAGAGGTGCACCTGTGATCCGCGAAATGAGCGGAAGAATGGTGTTGTTCAAGGAAAAGCAATGAATTAAGACGAGCCAGAGCCTGGTTTTTGGCAGGCCACCGTTTTTTTGAACTCCCGATGGCTGGAGTATCGAGAATTCGGGGGCTACTTCAGACCTTTCCTAGAGGTTCCAGTCAGCGAAGAGTCCGACGAAGAAGTCGTTGCTCCGACCCTGCGTCGGGGCAAGCGCAAGCCACTGCCTGCCGACCTGCCACGCATCGAAGCTATCCACGAACTCCCCGAACACGAACTGACCTGTGCCTGCGGTTGCCGTAGGCACACCATCGGTGAAGAAACCAGCGAGCAGTTGGAGATCGTGCCGATGCAAATTCGCGTGATCAAGCATATCCGCAAGGTCTACGGCTGCCGTGGCTAACCATTGGTAAGCGCATGAGGGCAACACTCAAAGAGATACGGGCGCAACTTCACAAACGCAGGCACCAGCCAGTCCCAGTGATTGGTCAGTGGTTGAGTCGGTTTTTTAGAGGGTACTGCAATTATTACGAAGTTCCCGGTAATACTCGGCGACTGGATGCTTTTCGCCGTGAAATTATCAGGGCGTGGAGGCATACTCTCAAGCGCCGAAGTCAGCGGCACCGGTTGAACTAGGATCGCATGACTGCGCAGGCCCGTTTCTTCATACCCTATCCACGGGAACTACCAATGCATCCTTATCCCATAACGCGCTTCGGCGTCAAAACCCAAGGCAGGAGCCGTATGCGGTAATTCTGCATGTACGGATCTGTGCGGGTGGTAGCAGGTGACTGTCGTTCCTACCGCAACCACTGGATTGAGCTGTTGTCGGCGCAGCTAAGGCACAACACTCCGCCAGAGTCGGAATCTGGCGGAGTGTAGTTTTGTGGCTATGGCTCAGGGGGATCCATTTCCTTCTGTAGGGATCAACCCAGGCACGTTGATCTGGGGCCAGGGTTCAGAACTTGCCATTCAGACCCAGGCGGATAGTGTCGTTACGTTCGTCCGAGCCTAGGGCGGTTTTGTACGAGACCCCCATTTGCCAGACGCGTCCGAGGTTGAAGTCCACGCCCATGTCCAAACTAGCGAAATCGCTGTCCAGCGAGTCGGGCTTGAGCCGGTACAGAGTGCCTTCGTCGCCCTGGTCGGTGTAGCGCATCTTGTAGTCGCTGCTGCTACTGAAGTTGTGGCCCCAGGCCAGGCCGACCTTGGGCGTGACCACACCGACTCGGGTCGTCAGGTCGTAGCTCGAGCGCACGCCGAGGTAGGAGGTGAAGTTCTGCTGGCGCTGCTCGTCGTAGGACAAGCCGTAAATGCCGCCGCCACTTTCACGGTAGGCGTCCATGCGGGTAGTGCTGGCATTCAAGCGGCTGTAAGGCGTCAGCGACAGCGGGCCCTGGCGGTACTCGTAGCTGGCGGTCAAGGAGGCGAACAACTGATCGGCATCCCGCGGGCCGCGGGCATAGTCATCGGTGCTGCCGGTGATGTAGCGGCGTGAGTCGAAGCTGATGCGGTTGTAGCCAAGCAGACCGTCGACAGATACTTGCGGGGCCAGGTTCAGGCTCAGGTAGGTGGCGATACCGATAGCGTCCCCTTCGCTGCGCGTGTTGTTCTTGCCGATGTCACTGCGATCGTTGCCGTAGCCGATACCCACACCGGCAATAGCGGTCGGCGACAGACGATAGTCGACACCGACGCTCAGGCCCAGGGTGGTGAAGCTGTTGTCCCGCGCCCCCCGGGCATGGGTCGAGCCGACGTTGACGAAGCCATCGCTCCAGAACGCCAAGGCGTCCTGTTTGCAATTGTCTTGCAGGGCGGCAGCGGCCTCGCGTTTCTCTTGCTCAGTCTGATTGGCCGAGCCCCCCAGTTGGCTCTGCACCGCTTTGGTAATCTCACCCAGCGGCACATCGCGGCCCTCCTTGCGTAAGCTGGCATTGAACGAACTACGGTCGCAACTCATCTGGTGCAGTTGCTCCAGACGCCGGTTGAAGTTGTCCATCTGGGTGCGGGCAAAGCGCTCCGCTGCCCGGGTCTGGGCGTTGAGCAGGCCGACGACCTCGGCGTCCTTGGTCGGGTCCGGGCGCTCCTGGATCATGAAGCTGACGGTACTCGTAGCGCTGGAGCCGCTGCCGTTCTGCAGGCTGAAGCTCACGATCGCGGTGCCGGTGAAGGCGGCCGAGGGCACGAATCGCATCGAGAACGGGCTCATCATCATGGCCCGGCCAGCCGATGCGGGGGTCACCGTGCCCAGGGTGGCCTGGGTGAACGGGCCGCCGGTGGCGCCCTGGGTCAGGTCGACGGTGGCCGATTGGCCCGCAGCGAGGATCTGGCTGGAGGCCGGCACGGTGATCGCCACAGCGGCAATGGTGATCGAATAGGCCTGGGAGCCAGTGGCGCCGTTGGCATCGGTGGCGGTGATGATCAGTTTGGCGGTGCCGCTGGCGCTGGGCGTACCGCTGATCAGACCGCTAGATGTGTTCAGGCTCAGGCTCGCTGGCAGGCTGCCGCTGCTAATGCTGTAGCTGTAGGGCGCGGCACCGCCGGAGACGCTGAGGGTGGCGCTGTAGGGACTACCCGTCGTACCGGCGCCCAGGGACGCCGGGGTAACCACCAGGGTTAGCGCGCTGACGGTA
>NZ_JBAGKV010000074.1:0-2691 GCF_037049705.1 Janthinobacterium sp. LPB2021202312-11-4
CTAGCAACTCTTCAGGACAAGGCTGATTTTCTAAGCAAGTCAAAATAGCTACGAACGAGCTTTTTCCGACATTTGCTGCTTCTGGTCTTGCCAAAAATGATACGCCAGCATCGCAGCAAGCCAGCACGAAAAATCCCCAGTACATGGAAGCGAATCCATCAGGAATATCTTCCACTGGTATATCAAGTATTAAATCCCCGTTCCCCGCAGCCACCAACCCCTTGAAAATATATTGATACACCGCATCCTGCTCATCAAACCAACCTGCAATCCAGAATATTTTCTGCAAATCAGGTGCGACTGAATTTATCAAAGTATCAAGTGCAAAATAAATTAACGCCTCAATTTTTTGAAAATGCGAATCGTCGCCACACTGATGATAAAAATGTACCCTCCTTACTAGTTCTTCAAAACAGTCGTAAATAACTGATTCATCTTTACCTCTGAACAGTATAGCTACAGCTGAGATCTCAGCATCACCAAGAATACGGAGATTGTCAGCCTTCCAATGCAAGCTATACGACTCATCGCTCCACTTCTGGGCGCACCTATAAAACAGATCATAACGTTGTAATTGGTACCCAGGACCATTAACCAAACGAATCTTAATTAGACGCAGCTTTACTAACTCTGGAAACAACCCTTCACTCAGCGCAAAAAATTCGGCTAAAGATATAATTTTTTCAATATGGGATAAAGGATATCCAAGACAAAACGAAGCGATCATCCACTCCCTGGTTACACCCTCCAACAGCGGACGAGTGTCACCCAAACGGGCCCTAACTACCCAATACCATGCCCACCGCCAATAAGATGGAGCCGAACCTTCTAACCAAGCGTTAACTTTTTTAAGTAGCCCATTAGCAGAAACCTCAAATCCATCACGACCTTTCACATACACAATAATACTGCTATGAAAAGGAGTAATCCCACTTCTTCCAAAATGAAAGAGATGCTGAATACGATCAAATGACTCAACAAATTGCATGTTGTTATCAAAACACAGACTTAAAGCATTTCTATCTGGCCATGCAAACTCTACAGACGCTATCAACTGCAATATCTCTCTCGCCGACACCGAAAGATTCGACCAAAGCAAATCATAGTATTTTGTGATATCGCCGCCTGAAAAGATCGGCAGTTGCTCTATTTCATATGCACTCACAACCTTGTTTTTTTGCTGCAAACGCCTTATCGAATAAACAAGATACAATGCATAGCCACTCGAAACCTTATGGAGCGCTTCCGCAATCTCCACGAGTTCTCTTGACTCACCATCACGCGCACAATTTATTGATATGCTCTTACTCTTAACCAGACCCTCAACCCAGCTTCTAATCGATTTCAAACTCATGAACGGCAATTCTAGCCAGTCCTCACTCCTCGACACCTCTGAAACCATTTTTGAAGGAAGCTGTGAATCACTAACGGCTTGAGTACCAAATATAAGGCATGTTGTCCCTTTGAACGGGATTATTCGATTAATCATGTGCTCAAGCTGAGTTATCTCTGATCTCTCGCGCGATACATGATCGAGTCCGTCTATAACTATTACCAGCGTTTTGCCTTGCCTAAGAAACTCGTTAGCAGCGAGTAAAATCCATTGATCCAGCTCTTCAGCCTTCAATTCTCTTCCAGAAAAAGTCGAGGGCAGATAGTCCTTTAATTGCGCCTCCAGGGAACGAGCAGCATTCTGGAATGCAATCCTATCTATATCACTTTGCGCAGACAAATGATAATGGTGCCTTATAACGGGAACACCTGACTCGATTAACACATCATTCAAATATGACAAATAGGTGCTTTTACCAGTTCCAGGCTTACCCGAAACTACCCAGCACCCTTGAGTGGCACACTTCTCCATCATGCTTAGATGAAATTCTTCTGACGGAGGACTGTAGCCATCTGGGACGCTGAGGTACTGACTGAGTGTCTTACTAATTCCTTGCTCAAATAAGTCCCTTAAGTACTCAAGAGTGATTTTTGCTCCGCTCTCTAAGTTTGGCTTTCTAGTTGCCTGTCTCTCAATAGCTTTCAGAAACCTGAACCAACCCTCATTAGTGGTATGGTCAGGAACAACACTGTCGTACAGCTTTGTTTCCAAGTCGTCTATTTGAGGCTGGCTATGTTGAAAAGTAAAATCCCTAAAGAAACACTCTACACCAATACGCCCGTCTAGCTCATTTTGCAGCCTAGTTAAAAACTCATCTGGTATAAGATCAACATCAACCTTATCACCCCTAAGGCATCGCGCAAACACAGAGTCAGGAACTCTATTTGTAACAAGAGCCGCCTTAGATAACATTCCTAAGGCGCGATACTTATCAACATCACTCGACCACTTCTTAAGCAAAGACGTACCATTTGGTTTCTTTTTTAAGAGCCAATCAAAACCCAGAGCCAAATCAGCTCTTTCACTGTCGATCGTGAATTTTACTTGATATAGCTCATATCGCCCGCCCCCATCAAACGCAACGACATCATCCAACCCATTCAACATCCCTTCGTCTGTTCCGGTACTCTCGATAGAAACCCATTGATACTTACTGGGATCGTGGAACCAGTCGAGAAGGATCTTTATGCACACGAGGTCTTGATATGAATATCCGACTCGCGTCAACTGAGTTGGTTTTATCAGTGCTTTCACTTACGAATCCCTCATCACGCGCCACACAGGCGGACTATCCCTAG
>NZ_JBAGKV010000075.1:0-2581 GCF_037049705.1 Janthinobacterium sp. LPB2021202312-11-4
TGTTGCCGCTGACCGAAAACTGACCCAGTAGAGGCTGTTCTGCCGACTGAAAACTGACCCAGGTGTTCAACTGCTTCTGCTCACTTTTTCGAGCAGGAGAACACAGGGTGATCAGTATGGAAATGTTGGGGAAAATCCGGCGGATGTACTTCCGCGACAAGCTCTCGCTGCATCAGATAGCCAAGCGTACCGGGCTGTCGAGAAACACCATCCGAAAATGGGTCAGAGCACCCGAAGCAACTCAGCCGGCGTACCAGCGGTGCACAGCCTTCAACAAACTCAGTCCATTTCACGAGACCCTGGAACAGGCGCTCAAGGCCGATTCGTTTCGGGCAAAGCACAACCGCAGGAGCGCCAAAGCACTCTTTGAGCAGATCAAGGCTGAGGGTTACGACGGCGGCTACAGCCAGCTCACAGCGTTTGTACGCTCATGGCGAGGTGAGCAAGGTAAGTCTTTGCGCGCCTTTGTACCGTTGACGTTCGCACTCGGTGAGGCCTTTCAATTCGACTGGAGCGAAGAAGGGCTCCTGATTGGCGGCCTGTTCCGACGTATGCAGGTCTCCCACATGAAGCTGTGCGCCAGTCGCGCATTTTGGTTGGTTGCGTATCCCAGCCAAGGCCACGAGATGTTGTTCGATGCCCACACGCGCTCGTTTGGCGCGCTAGGTGGGGTGCCGCGTCGCGGCATTTACGACAACATGAAGACCGCTGTCGACAAGGTCAACAAGGGTAAGGGCCGGACGGTCAATGCCCGGTTTGCCGTGATGTGTGCCCACTACCTGTTCGACCCGGACTTCTGCAACGTGGCCTCCGGCTGGGAAAAAGGCATCGTTGAAAAGAACGTCCAAGACAGCCGACGGCGCATCTGGCTCGATGCTCAAAACTGCATGTTCCACACCTTCGAGGAACTGAATGCCTGGCTCGGCCAACGCTGCCGTGCTCTCTGGGGCGAACTGCTGCACCCGCAGTACAACGGGCTGACGGTGGCAGAAGTCCTGGAGTTGGAACGAGTGGAGATGATGCCGATGCCGACCGCCTTTGACGGCTACGTCGAACGCACCGTGCGGGTCTCCAGTACCTGTTTGATCAGCGTGGCGCGAAATCGCTATTCGGTGCCTTGTGAGCGTGTTGGCCAGTGGGTCAGCAGCCGTCTGTATCCTTCGCGGATCGTGGTCATCGCCGATGAAACGATGATCGCCAGCCACGAGCGTCTCGTTGATCGAGATCAGGTCAGTTTTGACTGGCAGCACTACATTCCACTCATCGAACGCAAGCCCGGTGCACTGCGTAATGGCGCGCCATTTGCCGATCTGCCGAAGCCGCTTCGGCTTCTCAAACGGGGACTGAGGCGTCACACCAACGGTGATCGAATCATGATGCAGGTACTGGCTGCTGTGCCCATCGCCGGTCTCGAACCGGTATTGGTGGCGGTGGAGCTGGTACTTGAGTCGGGAAGTCTGAGCGCCGATCACATCCTGAATGTTCTAGCCCGCCTGACCTCCACTGCACCACCTCCCTCCGTAGAAACCAGTCTGCAACTCAAGGTGGCGCCTATTGCCAATACGGCGCGCTACGACCGGCTCCGTACGACCGATGAGGAGAATCGCAATGCGTGACCTAATGACGGAACTCAAAGAACTGCGTCTGCATGGCATGGCCAGCGCTTGGGAAGAACTGGTCTCTCAAGGAGCAGCCTCGACGGCTTCGTCGAAATGGCTGCTGGAACATCTGCTTCAACAAGAGCATGCGGATCGAGCGGTGCGCTCAGTGAACCACCAGATGAACATGGCCAAACTGCCCATGCACCGTGACTTGTCAGGCTTCGACTTCAGCGCTTCCAGCGCAGATGCCCGCCTGGTCAAAGATCTGTCCAGTTTGGAGTTCACTGAGGCCGCGCAGAATGTAGTGTTCATCGGCGGCCCAGGAACCGGAAAAACACATCTGGCCAGTGCCTTGGCTGTGTCCGGAATCACTACTCATAACAAACGAGTCCGCTTCTTCTCCACGGTGGATCTGGTCAATCTGCTGGAGCGTGAAAAGTACGATGGTAAGGCAGGCCGAATCGCCCAGGGACTGCTTCGCACAGACCTGGTGATACTGGATGAACTGGGGTACTTGCCCTTCAGCCAGAGCGGCGGCGCGCTGTTATTTCACCTGTTGTCCAAACTGTACGAACACACCAGCGTGGTCATCACCACCAACCTCAGCTTCTCTGAATGGTCGAGTGTATTTGGCGACGCCAAGATGACGACTGCGCTGTTGGATCGGCTGACACACCACTGTCACATCGTCGAAACGGGCAACGAGTCGTACCGCCTGCAACACAGCACCCTGGCCGCCCAGACAAAGATCAAATCACGTGAACGAAAGCGCAAGGACGAAGATGGTATCGAGGACGATGAACCGTTTTGATCCGCACCATAAATGCTCTGCCGCATGCCTACATGCGGTGGGGCTTGATGCGTCGTCAACCGGGACACTGCTGCTAAGCTTATCCACAATTGCTGGGGCAAAAATCAGCAATCCGTCCTGGGTCATTTTTCAATCGGCAGGGTGGGTCAGTTTTCAATCAGCGCCAACA
>NZ_JBAGKV010000076.1:0-2185 GCF_037049705.1 Janthinobacterium sp. LPB2021202312-11-4
TACGGTGTCTGTGACAGTGGTGCTGACCGGAGTCTTATCAGCTACCAGGTTTTCGTAGTTACCACCACTGACGTTGGTGATCGAGTTGGTCAACGGCGCGTGGCCATTGAGCACGTCGTTCGGCGCGATAGTGGTGACAGTGCCAGTGGTTTTACCGATCTCGATGGTGATGTTTTGGCCGTTGGCCAAGGTCACCGTTACTGGCGAGCCTGTTACTGGCTGACCAACCGTTGCGGTGTAGGTGACGGTGCCACCTTCAGCTGCAGTACCGGTAGCCGTCAGTTTCACCGTCGAGGTGTCGATGGTGTCAGTGACGTTGGTCACGGCTGGAACAGTGCTCGGCACCAGGCTTTCGAAATTGCCGCCCGTCGCAGTGCTGATGGTGGCGCTGACTTTGCCAGCGTCGATGTAGGCGTCATCTTTTGGCGCATCGACGGTTACGGTGCCGGTGGTTTTGCCGGCGTCGATGGTGATCACAGCGCCGTTGCTCAGCGTCACGGTCACTGGAGTGCCAGCCGCGTTGGTCAGGGTGGCGGTGTAAACAATCGAACCGCCCTCGGCGACCGAGCCAGTTGCGCTCAGCGACAGGTTGGTAGTGTCGACGGTGTCAGTGACCGTGGTCGAAACAGGGGTCTTGTCGGCTACGAGGTTCTCGTAGTTACCACCACTGACGTTGGTGATCGAGTTGGTCAGCGGCGCATGGCCATTGAGCACATCGTTCGGCGCGATAGTGGTGACAGTGCCAGTGGTTTTACCGACTTCGATGGTGATGTTTTGGCCATTGGCCAAGGTCACCGTGACTGGCGAGCCTGTCACTGGCTGACCGACGGTCGCGGTGTAAGTGACAGTGCCACCTTCAGCCGCCGATGCGTCGGCCTTCAGGGTCACGGTCGAAGTGTCGATGGTATCGGTGACGTTAGTCACGGCTGGCGTGTTGCTGGTCACCAGGTTCTCGAAGTTGCCACCCGCAGCATCCTTGACCGTAACTTCAACCTTGCCGGCATCTTTGTAGACGTCGTCTTTCGGCGCATCAACGGTCACGGTACCGGTGGTTTTGCCGGCGTCGATGGTGATCACAGCGCCGTTCGACAGAGTCACGGTAACCGGCGTGCCGGCAGCGTTAGTCAGGATCGCGGTGTAGGTGATCTGGCCGCCTTCAGCCACGGTGTCGGTGGCTGTCAGCGACAGCGTGGTGTTATCCACGGTGTCAGTGACGGTGGTTTTGGCCGGGTCGCCGTTGACGTCCAGTTTCTCGTAATTGCCGCCGGTGGCGTCCTTGATGGTGGCGCTCAGGGAGCTGCCGCCCGCCAGGGCATCGTTCGGCGCGACGAAATTGACCGTGCCGCTGCTTTTGCCGATGTCGATGGTGATCGTCTGACCATTGGACAGCGTCACGACGACCGGCGAACCGGTAACCGGCGCACTCACGGACGCGGTGTAGACGACGGTGCCGCCTTCAGCAACGCTCGAAGTGGCCGTCAGCGAGACGGTGCTGGTGTCGATGGTGTCGGTGACGCTGGTCACAGCCGCCGACGGGTCTTTGACCAGGTTTTCGAAGTTGCCGCCAGTCGCGTCCTTGATGGTGGCTTCGACTTTGCCAGCGTCTTTGTAGACGTCATCGGCCGGGGCCGCAACGGTCGCGGTGCCCGTGGTGGCACCCGCCGCGATGGTGATTACTGCGCCGTTGCTCAATGTCACGGTCACCGGAGTGCCGGCGGCATTGGTCAGGGTGGCGGTGTAAACAATCGAACCGCCCTCGGCCACGGAGTCAGTCGCGCTCAGGCTGAGGGTGGTGGTGTCGGTGGTGTCGGTCACGGTGGTGCTGACCGGTGTTTTGTCAGCGACCAGGTTCTCGTAGTTACCACCGCTCACATCGGTGATCGAGTTGGTCAACGGTGCGTGACCGTTGAGCACGTCGTTCGGTGCGACCGCGTTGACGGTGCCGGTGGTTTTGCCGACTTCGATGGTGATGTTTTGGCCGTTGGCCAAGGTCACCGTCACTGGAGACCCCGTCACTGGCTGACCGACCGTTGCGGTGTAAACCACAGTGCCGCCTTCAGCGACGCTGGTGGTGGCGGTCAGGGTCACGGTCGAAGTGTCGATGGTGTCGGTGACGTTGGTGACGGCTGGCGCCGGGTTGGTGGCCAGATCTTCGAAGTTGCCACCGGTGGCATCTTTGACGGTC
>NZ_JBAGKV010000077.1:0-2061 GCF_037049705.1 Janthinobacterium sp. LPB2021202312-11-4
GTTAGAGGCCTTTCAGAGCTGGAAATTATTCAAATGACAGGATTTTCATCATTAATGATTTCTAGCTGTTTCAGTACTCTGAATTCGGACGCGCGTGGGTGAATAAATCATATTTTGTATAGCTCGCTCTCTTTGTTAACTAATGAGGAGCTGAAGAGTCTAGGATTAGAAATGCGGGCTGACGGTGAGTGGATGCGAGTTCGCCTACATCATTTATCCGCCAATAGCCCAAACCCCCGCCATAATGTCACGACATGAGTAGATACTTAGGCTAAGGACAGTCGCAATCATCTAGGGCAATATATCAGCAGCTTAAGATTTCCTCCAAATAATTTCGTATTTTTGTATTAAACTCATAGCCTCAAGTTATCTCTTTTGTATATTAAATTTTTTTCTACATCATTTTTTGTGCTTTCCAGCGCTTCCTGTAATGTAGTGTAGCATCCGTTTTCAACCTCGTAGCATTCAAAGCTGCCTCCGTGCTTATTATGGAGCAGAGAAAACTCTAAAAGTCTTTCCATCTTCCATCTTTCGCTTCCATTTATGCTAGGGGGAGTGACTAGTTGTACATCCGTAATCCGAATGGTTTTCCCGTGCTGCTCTAACAGTTCAATGAATATTGTGGGGTCCATTACCTGGACCATGGCCGTATTCTGATTTTTTGAAGCAACTACTGCTGCGTAAAACCATGGTAATGCGAGGCTGTGTTCAACACAGCCCCAATGAAAGCATCCGTTCTCCCCCGTTGGCGATCCCAAAATGGTAGATATGTCTGTACGAAACATGCTAAATCCTCTAATAAGCCCTATAGGGCTCGACGGCGCTTCATATTCCCTTTTTGCGGGTCGAAAAAATGGAATTGAAGCGAGCTTTCGGGCTTACCCTCAAGCGTATGCGGATTCAAAAGGGGTTCACCCAGGAGGACTTCTCACTGGTAAGTAGCCGAACGTACCTCAGCACCCTGGAGCGAGGCCTGAAGTGCCCTACGCTTGAAAAACTCGAGGACCTTGCGGCTGTAATCGGCGTGCACCCAGTAACCCTGCTGGTTGCCGCATATACAGCCGAGGGTGGAATCGCTGCTCAGGATGCTTTGCTCGAAAAAATTAGGGCTCAACTCTCATGAGTCCTGCTATCGACACCGGTACCCAATTTATAAAACGGGTCAACTTGAGCTGACCCTAGCTCATCCGTGAACGCTATCGCTCAGGGTTGAGCTATCCGTAGCTCATCCGTGCACGCTATTGCTCTGAGTTGAGCTGGGCCTAGCTCATCCTTGAGCGAAGTCTGCCCTACCCATTTGACTAACGGTACACGGTCAGCAAATTTTGCGGACCTCCCTAAACGCCTCACTCTGTTCCAAGGCAGAGCTGCGACGGTCACCTAAATCGATCAGCGCATCGAGTATGCGCAGCAAGCCTATTGACTGGTCCTGATCGAGGGGAAAGTGCTTATCTGCAAGACGTTGCACTGCTGCGGCTATGCGCGCCGGTAACGCAGTGCCTGTCCAGCTACCCAGTGCCAATTCAAGTGATTCAAGTGCGGCTGACACCTGTCGAATGAACGCGTCCAAGCACATCGCCAATGCCGTTATCGCAGTAGAAGCTGCTCGGAAACCACGCTCGATAGGGCTCTAAACCTTGGTCCCGAGAGGTTGCCAGGACTTTCCAGTTGTTGAGGGTGACATGTGTTTCAACGACCCTGAGCAGATCGATGATGATGCCCTTCTGATCCAGCGGGATCCTATCGATACCATCGATAAACAGGATCGGCGTTCCGGCGCTACCAATTTCCGCCAGGATTTCTTCTGCGGTATGCCGTAGGCCCAGCGCTGCAGAGAAAGCAGACCAACTTCTGGGCGTCGACATCTTTAATTGGCTTGAGCTTGGTAAATTGGCTGACCGACAAATTACCTCTGTACCCCTGCAATGCCCCCTCGGCGGAGGCGACCTTCGCGGTACAGTCCCGCACTGTCGCGGACTCGATGTCGAATTTCGTCCGTTGGGCTACAGCCGCGTCGCCAAGGGCCAGATTGAGTAGCGCCTCCCGTTGCTCGGGAAGAAC
>NZ_JBAGKV010000078.1:0-1778 GCF_037049705.1 Janthinobacterium sp. LPB2021202312-11-4
GTTTAATACAATGAATCTACACTTTTCAAGTTTCGACTCAGCCCAGTGCCATGCCCAGAAATGTGTATTCTTGTCGTGCTCAGAGAATGGAAAACCTGGCTCAAGGCTTTGGAGAAAATATTTTGGGTCAAAATCTACCTGAGTCCCTCTTGAATCATGATCATGATTCCCCGGTGAGGTAATGACGGCGCTTGCGCATAAGTACTCTTTGATCTTATGTATACTTTGCCAGCCATATTTTATGCTCGCCTGATCAGATCGATTTCCAAAATCTCCAGGACATACCACGACGTCTACTTTGAGCGAAGAGCTTTGTGCTAGTTTTCTAATGCCACTGACAGGGTGAAATGCTTCATTTTCTTCAGCATCTGTATGCAGATGTGATCTTTTCTGATCAGAAGATACTGTAGGATGAAGATCGCTCAGAACGGCTATAGTTATCTTGGTCATAGCGATGCAAGCTCGTAGTTTGCAACTAATACTTCTTTCGCTATACTGCGGTGCTGCTTGAATCCAGCAACATGCCTATTTACACTTAGCTCGAGTTTATACCATCTACTAGGCAGTAAATCTAATAGAGCGCTATCACAACTGTACGACAAAAGAAAGTAAGCGCCTTTTTCATCAATTTTTTCCAGATAGCTTATAAGCGTTGGTATATCTTGGTAGTCAAAGGAGCCATGACCATATTCCCCTCTGTTTTTCGCTCCCTCCTTTGTGTAAGGTGGGTCAAGATATACAAAGTCGCCTTGCTCAATATACTTTAAGGTTTTCTTGAAGTCGCCATAAATAAGACTGGCGCTCTTTAAAGCCTTTGCGCAATCTGAGATTTTTGCAGGGGTTGGTAGATTCCCTGTTTTGGTTCCCATGGGGACATTAAACTTTCCTTCCCTGTTTGTTCGATATACACCATTGAAGCAAAATCTATTCAAATAAATGAATCGATATGATCTTTCGACTTCATCAAGAGTACTCGGATCTAATTCTCGCAGCCTGAGATACTCAGTTTTACACTTTTCAGCACCTAAAAGCCTTTCAGTTATCTTTTTTGAGTCTTTTTTTATTGTTTTATAGCTTACAATTAGTTCTTTGTTTATATCGCTAAGCACGGCTTTAGTGGGGCGAAGGCTGAAATAGAGGCATGCCGAGCCACAAAATGGTTCAATATATTTATTGAACGTTTTTGGTATGTTTGCTTTGAGCAGGGGAATTAGTTTTTTCTTACTCCCTGCCCATCTTATTAGGGGCTCTAA
The DNA here is from genome assembly GCF_037049705.1 of Janthinobacterium sp. LPB2021202312-11-4. Taxonomy (NCBI): domain Bacteria; kingdom Pseudomonadati; phylum Pseudomonadota; class Betaproteobacteria; order Burkholderiales; family Oxalobacteraceae; genus Janthinobacterium; species Janthinobacterium sp. LPB2021202312-11-4. The sequence goes on from NZ_JBAGKV010000078.1 coordinate 1,254, forward strand.
TGGCCGCCTTGCAACTTCTTCTTTATATTCCGCGCTGGCCATTTTCATTCAAATTAGATAATAGTGAAATTTTCTCGATTCTACTGTATACGCGGTCGCTCGACCAGCTGTACTGGGTTGTGATGTCGTCAGGACGTATTGAGCTTTTTAGGCGAACGAAATGAAGACCGTCGGGTGGTAAGAGAGCGGCTATCCACTCTAAGAACCTCACTAGGCGTGCACCGATTTCTTGCTCGCATTGCACGGCGATCCCGTGGCCTGCGATTGGCTGAATCAGTGAATCCCTCTCCACCAGTGATCATCGGCGCAATCAACACGCATTGCGTGGGTATCTGCTGCTCGTTAATCCGATGACACATGTCGAGTGGAGTGCTTGGCTGCAAGAATGGATCGAAGCTGAGGGGCCTCTGTCGTTAGCCAGTGTTAGTGCTGGTCAAGCTTGAAATTTTGATCCGAAGAGCCATGACCTAGGGAAGGTCTGAAGTACCCACCGTTTTTTTGATACTCCAACCATTTGGAGTTCAA
>NZ_JBAGKV010000008.1:0-223807 GCF_037049705.1 Janthinobacterium sp. LPB2021202312-11-4
AGATGGAAGTGCTTTTCAGCGTGGTCAGTCGGATCGAATGGGCGAAAAATCTGCCTGAACAAAATGCACCATTCCGCGCGTGAACTCTCGAGACCAATCCAGTCAACGATAGGCTGCCTCTCAGACTCGCGGTTGGCTCGTAGGCGACTTTGACAAGTACTTTTTCTCCCGACTTAGGTCTCCTAATTGGCTAAAGATCCAAAGCCTTTTTCGCACGATGCTCTAAACAAAAATGTAAATAAACCCGCTCGAAATCGCGTTTTATTGACAATCTCACGCCGCAGGGTGGTAAAAAACTGAAACAACTTCCAAAAAGAGTCGTGTAATTAGGAGGTTATCGATGCCGTCAAGTTTATTGACAATATACATCCCCAGAAGGCCCCATGGAGAACCTTGGGTCAGTGACAGATGAATGATTGGAGCGCAGGCGATGCCCGGCCAGGCTGTGCGCGTCGTCGCTTGAAAGGCGTGGCGCGCTGAAAAAACCTGATTCTAGGAGCTGGAACGCTCCCGCGTAACCGGCAAAGCTACCTGAATGACCGATGGCAGTCCAGCCGCGAGGGGCTGGCACTTCGCCACAACTCAAGGCATGCTAGCCGCCCTCCGGGCGTCCGGCTTATAGTGCACGTCGCGCCAGTCCAGCCAAACCGCAGGATTTCAGTTTGTCCAATGTCACGCCGCCTCTTCCTACCCGTGCCCCGGCTGCCGCGCTCGGCTCCCCCCTGCGCGGAACCTTGAAAGGCGCGCTGGCCACCCTGGTGTTGCTGCTGCTTGCGCTGCTGTTCTGGCAATTGCTCGATCAGTTGGGCGAGACCCAGAAAAACCAGCGTCAGTACACCATCGACTACACCGCCGACCTGGCCTCCCAGGTCAGTCTGAACATGGCGCTGAACGCGCAAATCGCCCTTAACCTGCTACCGATCGTCGAACAGCCGCAATCAGCCGACGAACAGCAGGCGCTGCTGCGCAAATTGCAGCAGTCGCTGCCCGACCTGCGCAGCCTTGCGTTACTGAGCCCCTCCGGAAAAATCCTCAGCGACAGCGCCGCCGACAGCCAGGACGCCGACTACCTGAGCGAACTGGTGCGCCGCAGCCATTCGCAAGCCCACTATTTCAGCAACGCCGACGACGGCTCGATGGTGCATCTGTTGCTGCATCAGGCCAGCGGCAGCACTCGCGGTTATTGGGCCTTGCGCCTGACCCCGACGTTTTTCTCCTCGCTGACCAAACAAGGCGAAACCGGTATCCGGCCACTGTGGCTGGTGGAAAACCGCATCAATCATCAAATCATCAGCCGCGACGACGCCCTGCCCGCCACTCGGCCGGGCACCCTCAGCGATGAAGACCTGGCCAACAGCGTGCTGACCGTGCCCCTGAGCAGCAGCGACTGGCAACTGCGCGGCTTGTTCGACCGCCAACAGGTGATCGAACAACTGCTCCCGGCGTTCATCGGCAAATGTCTGTTGGGGCTGGCCTTCTCCCTGCTGCCGTTTATCGCGCTGCTGAACATGCGCCGCCGTCAGCACCAGTTGCATGAAGGGCGCCGCCGCTATCAGGACATTTTCGACGGCACTGGCGTGGCCCTGTGCGTGCTCGACCTGTCCGGGCTGAAAAGCTTTTTCGACAGAGCCCAGATCGACAACAGCGAACAACTCAAGGCCTGGCTCGAAGTCCCGGAGCAGCGTCAACAACTGCTCCAGGAGTTGCGCATCACCGAGGTCAACCAGGTCGCCCTGCAACTGCTCAACGTCAACTCCTGCGAACAGGCCTGGAAGCTGCTGATCGAGGGCTGTCCGCAGGACGGCACCGCCATCGGCAACCAGGTGCTGGAGGCGGTACTCAACCAGCAAAAACAAATCGAGCTGGAAATCAAACTCCAGGACACCCATGGCCGCGACCAGCACTTGTGGCTGGTGTTGCGCCTGCCGCAAGAGCAGCACGACTACAAAGCGGTGATCCTGAGCATCAACGACATCACCAGCCGCAAACTCGTCGAACTCTCGCTGCTGGAGCGCGAAGGGTTCTGGTCCGACGTGGTGCGCACCGTGCCGGATCATCTGTATGTGCAGGATGTGATCAGCCAGCGGATGATTTTCAGCAACCACCACCTGGGGCAGACGCTGGGCTACAACCGCACCGAACTGCACCAGATGGGCGAGTACTTCTGGGAAATCCTGCTGCACCCCGAAGATGCCGACTATTACCACCGCTCGCGCCAGAACCAGCGCCAGGCCGGTTACGCGCAATTGCTGCAATGCCAGTTGCGCTTCCGTCATCGCAATGGCCAATGGCGGCGTTTCGACATTCGTGAACAGGCCCTGGCGCGGGACAAACACAATCAGGTGACGCGCATCATCGGCGTGGCCAAGGACATCACCGAGCAGATTGAAGCCAGTGAATCCTTGCGCGACAGCGAGCAACGCTACCGGATGCTCGCCGAAAGCATCAGCGATGTGATTTTCTCCACCGATAACAAAATGTCGCTCAACTACGTCAGCCCGTCCGTTCAATCGGTGCTGGGTTATGACGTCGACTGGATTTTCCAGAACGGCTGGCAATCGACCATCGCCAACCCGCAACAATTGACCGGCATTTACAGCTTGATGGACCGGGTCAGCAAAGCCCTGGATAAACCTGATCAACTGGCGTTGTTGCGCACTCAGGTGAAGACCCAACTGTTCCTGTTCGACTGCCTGCGGGCCGACGGGCGCAAGATCCCGATCGAGCTGCGACTGGTGCTGGTCTGGGACGAACACGGTGCCTTCGAAGGCGTGCTCGGGGTCGGTCGCGACATCAGCCAGCAACGCCGTGCCGAGAAAGACCTGCGCATGGCGGCCACCGTATTCGAACACTCGACCTCGGCGATCCTGATCACCGACCCGGCCGGCTACATCGTCCAGGCCAACGAGGCATTCAGTCGCGTCAGCGGTTACGCGGTGTCCCAGGTCCTCGACCAGTTACCGAACATGCTCACCGTCGACGAGCAACAGGAAGCGCACCTGCGTTATGTGCTCAAGCAATTGCATCAGCACAGCACCTGGGAAGGCGAGGTCTGGCTCAAGCGTCGCAATGGCGAACATTACCCGGCGTGGGTCGGCATTACGGCGGTGCTCGACGACGAAGGCGATCTGGCCAGTTACGTGTGCTTCTTCAGCGACATCAGCGAGCGCAAGGCCAGCGAACAGCGGATTCATCGCCTGGCCTATTACGACGCCCTGACCCACCTGCCCAATCGCACGCTGTTCCAGGATCGCCTGCACACCGCGCTGCAATCGGCGGAGCGGCAGAAGTCCTGGGTGGTGTTGATGTTCCTCGACCTGGACCGTTTCAAACCGATCAACGACTCCCTGGGCCACGCCGCCGGCGACCGCATGCTCAAGGAAATGGCCACGCGCCTGCTCGGCTGCGTCGACGATGACGACACCGTGGCGCGCATGGGCGGTGACGAATTCACCTTGCTCCTGCAACCGCGCATCAACCGTGAAGTGGCGTTGAACCGCGCGATTCATGTGGCGGAACAAATCCTCGCCAGCCTGGTGAAACCGTTTGTGCTGGAGGGCCGTGAGTTTTTCGTCACCGCCAGTATCGGCATCGCCCTGAGCCCGCAGGATGGCAACGAACTCAGCCAGTTGATGAAGAACGCCGACACCGCGATGTACCACGCCAAGGAACGCGGCAAGAACAACTTCCAGTTCTATCAGGCGGACATGAACGCCAGCGCCCTGGAGCGCCTGGAACTGGAAAGCGACTTGCGCCATGCCCTGGAGCAGGACGAATTCGTGCTGTATTACCAGCCGCAGTTCAGCGGCGACGGCAAACGCCTGACCGGCGCCGAAGCCTTGCTGCGCTGGCGCCATCCCCGTCGCGGGTTGGTGCCGCCGGGGGATTTCATTCCGGTGCTCGAGGAGCTCGGGCTGGTAGTGGATGTCGGCGACTGGGTGATCAGCGAGGCGTGCCGTCAGCTCAAGAGCTGGCATCAGGCCAAGGTGCGCGTGCCGAAAGTGTCGGTAAACATTTCGGCGCGGCAGTTCTCCGATGGTCAACTCGGCAACCGCATCGCCAATATCCTCAAGGAAACCGGCCTGCCGCCGGCGTGCCTGGAGCTGGAGCTGACCGAAAGTATCCTGATGCGCGAAGTCAGCGAGGCGATGCAGATTCTCGCCGGGTTGAAAAACCTTGGCTTGAGCATTGCGGTCGATGACTTCGGCACCGGTTATTCATCGCTCAACTACCTCAAGCAATTCCCGATCGATGTGCTGAAAATCGACCGCACCTTTGTCGATGGTCTGCCGTCGGGTGAACAGGATGCGCAGATTGCCCGGGCGATCATCGCCATGGCCCACAGCCTGAACCTGGCGGTGATCGCCGAGGGCGTGGAAACCCACGAGCAACTCGACTTCCTGCGCGAGCATGGCTGCGATGAGGTTCAGGGGTATCTGTTCGGGCGGCCGATGCCGGCGAGCCGGTTTGAGGCGCAGTTCAGCAATGATGCGCTCTTCATGTTTGATTGAGATTGTTGGGCGCCTGTCATGACGCCTTCGCGGGCAAGCCTCGCTCCTACAGGTTTTGCGCCCTTGTAGGAGCGAGGCTTGCCCGCGAAGAGGCCAGCACAATCACCGCTGATCCCGTCATGAAGCCCACTTGTCTGCGACATGATGTCCTTTCATATGCCATCTAAAACCCGTTGGGGTAGAATGCCCCCCTTTTCTGCCCCGATCCTTGAGGACCGCCATGTTCAGCCGTGATTTGACTATTGCCAAGTACGACGCCGATCTCTTTGCCGCCATGGAGCAAGAAGCTCAGCGCCAGGAAGAGCACATTGAGCTGATCGCTTCGGAAAACTACACCAGCCCTGCGGTGATGGAAGCTCAAGGCTCGGTACTGACCAACAAGTACGCCGAAGGCTACCCGGGCAAGCGCTACTACGGTGGTTGCGAGTTCGTCGACGTGGTTGAGCAACTGGCCATCGACCGTGCAAAAGAGCTGTTCGGCGCCGATTACGCCAACGTTCAGCCGCACGCCGGTTCCCAAGCCAACAGCGCCGTTTACCTGGCCCTGCTGCAAGCCGGCGACACCATCCTGGGCATGAGCCTGGCCCACGGCGGTCACCTGACCCACGGCGCCAGCGTTTCGTCCTCCGGCAAGCTGTACAACGCCGTCCAGTACGGTATCGATGCCAATGGCCTGATCGACTACGACGAAGTCGAGCGTCTGGCCGTTGAGCACAAGCCAAAAATGATCGTGGCCGGTTTCTCTGCCTACTCGCAGATCCTCGACTTCCCGCGTTTCCGTGAAATCGCTGACAAGGTAGGCGCTTACCTGTTCGTCGACATGGCCCACGTGGCCGGTCTGGTCGCAGCTGGCGTCTACCCGAACCCGGTGCCATTCGCTGACGTCGTGACCACCACCACCCACAAGACCCTGCGCGGTCCACGTGGCGGTCTGATCCTGGCGCGCGCCAACGCCGACATCGAGAAGAAGCTGAACTCCGCCGTTTTCCCGGGCGCCCAGGGTGGCCCGCTGGAGCACGTAATCGCCGCCAAAGCGATCTGCTTCAAGGAAGCGCTGCAGCCTGAGTTCAAGACTTACCAGCAACAAGTGGTGAAGAACGCCAAGGCCATGGCCGGCGTGTTCATCGAGCGCGGTTTCGACGTGGTGTCGGGCGGTACTGAAAACCACCTGTTCCTGCTGTCGCTGATCAAGCAGGAAATCTCCGGTAAAGACGCCGACGCCGCTCTGGGCAAGGCTTTCATCACCGTGAACAAGAACTCCGTGCCAAACGATCCACGCTCCCCGTTCGTGACCTCCGGTCTGCGTTTCGGTACCCCAGCCGTGACCACTCGTGGCTTCAAGGAAGCCGAGTGCAAAGAGCTGGCCGGCTGGATCTGCGACATCCTGGCTGACCTGAACAACGAAGCGGTGATCGACGCCGTTCGTGAGAAAGTCAAAGCCATCTGCAAGAAACTGCCGGTGTACGGCGCTTAATTGCCCCGCTAAATCGCAGTGAAGAAAACCGGCCAGCGATGGCCGGTTTTTTTCGCCCACGATATTTCCCCTGCACGACATTCCCCCTGTAGGAGCTGCCGAAGGCTGCGATCTTTTGACTTTGGCGTTTGATAGACCGATGAAGATCAAAAACAAGATCAAAAGATCGCAGCCTTCGGCAGCCCCTACGCGGCTTTGGCCGCTGGTCAGACCGGTCATGCCAATTTTGATGTTTTCACTTGTAATCCCGAAAAAACCGAGCGTAGACTGCGCCTGCACTGGACATACCGGTAAGACCACAATAATTAAGTCCTGAATCTGATGCGCATCGCGCACGGCAGCCAGGACACCGACCAGGATTCCTCCCATGCTCAGATGGTGCTCGCGTTCAATCTTCCTCCAAGTGGTTCTCGGACTGGTGCTCGGCATCGTCTGCGGGCTGACCCTTCCCGAATACTCCGCACAGCTCAAACCCTTGGGCGACGGCTTTATCAAACTGATCAAGATGCTCATCGGCCTGATCGTGTTCTGCGTGGTGGTCAGCGGCATCAGCGGCGCGGGCGATCTGAAAAAGGTCGGGCGCATCGGCCTCAAATCGGTCATCTACTTTGAAGTGCTAACCACCATCGCCCTGGTGATCGGTCTGGTGTTCGCGTTCAGCACCGGCATCGGCAGCGGCGCGAACATTCATCTGGAGCAACTGGCCAAGGCCGACATGGGTGATCTGGCCCAGCGTGGCCAGCAAATGCACACCACCACGCAATTCCTGATGGACCTGATTCCGACCTCGGTGATCGGCGCCTTTGCCGACAACAACATCCTCCAGGTCCTGCTGTTTTCGGTGCTGTTCGGCAGCGCGTTGAACCTGGTGGGCGAAGCGGCCTCGGGCATTTCCCGGTTGATCAACGAACTCAGCCACGTGATCTTCCGCATCATGGGCATGATCGTGCGCCTGGCGCCGATTGGCGTGTTCGGTGCCATCGCGTTCACTACCAGCAAATATGGCCTGGATTCGCTGCAACACCTGGGCAGCCTGGTCGGCCTGTTCTACCTGACCTGCGCCGCGTTCGTGTCGTTGATTCTCGGCCTGGTGATGCGCCTGTCCGGCCTGCGGATGTGGCCGCTGCTCAAGTACCTGCGCGAAGAACTGTTGATCGTCATGGGCACCGCCTCTTCCGACGCCGTGCTGCCGCAAATCATGCGCAAGCTCGAACACCTGGGCATCGGCAGTTCGACCGTCGGGCTGGTGATTCCGACCGGTTACTCGTTCAACCTCGACGGTTTCTCGATCTACCTGACCCTGGCCATCGTGTTCATCGCCAACGCCACCGGCACGCCGCTGGCCATGACCGATTTGCTGACCATTTTGCTGGTGTCGCTGATCACCTCCAAAGGTGCCCACGGGATTCCCGGCTCGGCGCTGGTGATTCTGGCGGCAACCCTGACCGCCATCCCGGCGATTCCGGTGGTCGGCCTGGTGCTGGTGCTGGCAGTGGACTGGTTCATGGGCATCGGCCGGGCGCTGACCAACCTGATCGGCAACTGCGTCGCCACCGTGGCCATCGCACGCTGGGAAAAAGACATCGATATCCAGCGGGCGAACAAAGTACTGTCCGGCCAGCAGGGTTACACCTTCCAGCCGAGAAAACCGGTGGCCGGCGCCCACCAACAAGACTTCTAACTCACAACACCTGTAGGAGCTGCCGAAGGCTGCGATCTTTTGATCCTGCCTCTCGGCACTTCAACCGTTACTCTCGATGCTCACGGAGCGAACAGTGATCACCACATCAACCGTCGTCACTTCAGTCGTAGAAAAACTCAGGGCCGCGTTGGCCCGGGGCCAGTGGCGCTCCGGCGATATGTTGCCGGGGCAGCGCGAACTGGCCGAACAACTGGGCATCAGCCGCCCGAGCCTGCGCGAAGCGGTGATCGTGCTCGAAACCCTCGGGCTGGTGCGCTCGATGCCGGGCAAAGGCGTGGTGGTACTGGACGCCAACCTCAGCGACAGCCAACACCACGACAGCGCGGTGGCCGGCGCGAGCCTGGAAGACGTGCTGCAACTGCGCTACACCCTGGAGCCGTTTATCGTCGGCCTCGTTGCGCAATCGATCAGCAGTAAGGAAGTCGGGCAACTGCGCCTGACCCTGATGGACATGCGCGAAGCCCTGGAGGCCAACGACAGCGAAGCCGGGGTCAACGCCTACATCGCGTTCCACGAAGAACTGTTCACCCTGACCTCCAACCCGATCTTCCAGAGCGTGGTGCAACAAACCAGCAACGCCCTCAAGCAAAGCGCCGAGGTACTGCGCAATTCGCCGGAACACTTGGCCGAGCGCCTGGAAGAAAACGAAGCCGTGGTGCGGGCGATTCGCAGCAAGAACAGCGCCCAGGCCAGCGCCGAAATGCGTCGGCACATCCTGCGCGAAGCCCAGCGCATGGGCATCGAAATGAACATTCCGGACGACAACCTCGGCAGTTGAGCCCTCTTCAACCTGGAGACCGCCATGAACAGCTTCGCCTCACCGCAGACGCTTACCGCCCTGCCCTTTGCGCCGGCGGAGGATCTTTATTCGCGGGTCTTCGATGCCATTCTCGAACAGCGTATCGAGGCGACCAGCCGCTTTACCGAAGAAAGCCTGGCGCAGATGTTCAATGTTCGACGCAGCGACATTCGTGGCGTACTGACGCGACTGTCCCACGAGCACGTCATCGTGCTTCGGGCCAATCATCGGCCCCGTGTGGCGGCGCCTGATGCCGAATTGACCCGACAAACGCTGCACGCCCGGCGCCTGACTGAGCTCACGCTAGTGAGACTGGCCTGTCAGCGACCGCAAGCGCTGCAACCGCTGCGCGAATTGATCGAAAGCGAGCGTCAATGCACCGCCCGTGGCCCGGCCATTCGCTTATCGGGAGAGTTTCATTTACGGCTCGCGCAAATGGCGGGGAATGCACCGTTGGCGCATTTTCTCGGCAGCCTGGTGCCGCTGACGTCGTTGGCGATTGCGCAGTTTTACGCACAACCGCTGGGTTATTGCGATTGGCAGGTGCATCAGGGGATTCTGGATGCGGTGGAGCGGCGGGATTCGGTCATGGCGGTCAAACTGCTAGGCCGGCATCTGGATCATTTGGAAGCCGTGTTGCTGAACCCCACACCGATATTCAGCCAAAATCGTGTTGCTGGTTGAATCGCCTTCGCGGGCAAGCCTCGCTCCTGCAGCTATGTCGCCGCCCCTGTAGGAGCGAGGCTTGCCCGCGAAGGCGTCATCACAAACAAACGAAAAACTTCAATCCGCCGCCACCCGCGCAAACCCCTCGCGAATCTTCTCTTCCGGCAAATCATCGGCAATAAACACGATCACGCTTTCCCGCGCCTCGCCCTCCGCCCATTCGGTATCCCAGTCGAAACCGTAGAGTTTCAGCACCCCCTGAAACACCATCCGTCGCGGCTCGCCCACGATGTTCAACACACCCTTGTAGCGCAGCAGTTGCTTGCCGTGGTCTTCCAGCAGTTCATTCATGAACTCGCTGAGCTTGTCGATATCCAGCGGCCGGTCGGTGCGCAGCACCAGGCTGGAAATCCGGTCGATGGACGGCGCTTTGCTCACCGGCCGCAAACTCACGCCGCCACCGAGGTCGGCGTTGAGATTGAAACCGCGCACGTCGAGCAACTCGGCGAGGTCGATGTTGCCGTGATCGACCACACGAATCGGTGCGCGGCGGTTGATCCGGGTCAGGCGTTCGCTAAGGGCGGTGAAGGTCGCTTCATCGACCAGATCCCGTTTGCTCACCAGCAAGCGATCGGCAAAACCGATCTGCGCCTGGGCGATGGTCTGGGTCAGGTGGGTGTCGGCGTGGGCCGCGTCCACCAGGGTGATGATGCCGTCGAGCAGGTAGCGTTCGCGCAGGTCTTCATCGATGAAAAAGGTTTGCGCCACCGGCGCCGGGTCGGCCAGGCCAGTGCATTCGATCACCAGGCGGTCGAAGGCGATTTCGCCGCTGTCCAGGCGTTCGAGCAACAGGTACAGGGCTTTGGTCAGGTCGGTGTGAATGGTGCAGCAGACGCAGCCGTTGGACAGCGTCATCACTTGCACCGGCTCGTCGCCCAGCAACTGGGTGTCGATGCCGGCATCGCTGAATTCGTTTTCGATCACGGCGATCTTCAGGCCGTGCTCGGCTTTGAGCAGGTGACGCAACAACGTGGTTTTGCCAGCGCCGAGGAAGCCGCTGAGAATCGTGACGGGGATTGGCGCTGACAAAATAAGGTCTCCCAAACGCAAAAAAACCGTAGGAACAAGGCTTGCCCGCGATGGCGTCCGAAAGATCGCCATCGCCGGCAAGCCGTGCTCCTACAGTGGTGTGTTACCTAGACCGCGTGCATCAACAGCACTTCGGCCCACCCTTGCCACCGTAACGTGCCTCCTGACGTTCCCTGAAGAACATCTCGTAGGTCATCACCGGTTTGTCCGGGTGTTTGCTTTGCATATGCTCGACGTAGTTGTCGTAGTCGGGCATGCCGACCATCAGGCGCGCGGCCTGACCGAGGTATTTACCGAGGCGACTCAGGTCATTGAACATCGTGGCAATCCTCGATTACGCGTCCGGCACAGCCTGGAATGGCGCTTCTTTATCCGTGCGTTCCTTGCTGCCCCAGGCGGAAATCCCGACCTTGAGCGCGTAGAACAGGATGCTGAAGACCACGAACAGGAACAGCGCGGTGAGCGTTGCGTTGGTGTAGGCGTTGAAGATTACGTGCTGCATCTGCGTAATGTCCTTGGCCGGGGCGAGGATCTGGCCGTTGGCCAGGGCATCGCTGTATTTCTTCGCCAGGGACAGGAAGCCGATCGCCGGATTGGCGTCGAACAGCTTGATGAAACCCGCCGTGGTGGTGCAAATCAGCAGCCACACCGCCGGCAGCATGGTCACCCAGATGTAGCGCTGGCGTTTCATTTTGATCAGCACAACCGTGGCGAGCATCAGCGCGATACCGGCGAGCATCTGGTTGGAGATGCCGAACAGCGGCCACAAGGTGTTGATGCCGCCCAGCGGATCGATCACGCCCTGGTACAACAACCAGCCCCACATCGCCACACAACCGGCGGTGGCGATCAGGTTGGCGGTCCAGGATTCCGTGCGTCTCAGCGCCGGAACGAAGGAGCCGAGCAAGTCCTGGAGCATGAAGCGTCCAGCCCTTGTGCCGGCGTCCACTGCCGTCAGGATGAACAACGCCTCAAACAGGATCGCGAAGTGGTACCAGAACGCCATGGTGTTTTCACCCGGCAACACGCTGTGCAGGATCTGCGCGATGCCGACCGCCAGGGTCGGTGCACCGCCGGCGCGGGCGAGGATGGTGGTTTCGCCGATGTCATGGGCCACTGCTTGCAGGGCTTCCGGGGTGATTGCAAAACCCCAACTGCTGACAGTTTGCGCAACCGCTACCACGTCACCACCGACCACGGCGGCCGGGCTGTTCATGGCGAAGTACACGCCTGGCTCGATCACCGAAGCGGCGACCATGGCCATGATGGCGACGAAGGACTCCATCAACATCGCGCCGTAGCCGATGTAGCGGGAATTGACTTCGTTATCCAAGAGCTTCGGCGTGGTGCCGGAAGAGATCAGCGCGTGGAAACCCGAGACCGCACCGCACGCGATGGTGATGAACAGGAACGGGAACAGACCGCCCTTCCACACCGGCCCGGTGCCGTCGATGAATTGGGTCAGGGCCGGCATTTTCAGCTCGGGCATGGTCACCAGGATGCCGATGGCCAACGCGATGATGGTGCCGATTTTCAGGAAGGTGGAGAGGTAGTCACGGGGCGCCAGAATCAGCCAGACCGGTAACGAGGCGGCGACAAAACCGTAACCCACCAGCATCCACGTAATCTGCACGCCAGTGAAGCTGAACGCCTTGGCCCACACCGGATCGGCGGCAATCTGCCCGCCCAGCCAGATCGAACCGAGCAGCAGCAACACGCCGACCACGGAGATCTCACCGATGCGCCCCGGACGGATGTAGCGCATGTAAATGCCCATGAACATCGCAATCGGGATGGTCGCCATCACCGTGAAAATGCCCCACGGGCTCTCGGCCAGGGCTTTCACCACAATCAGCGCCAACACCGCGAGGATGATGATCATGATCAGGAAGCAGCCAAACAGCGCGATGGTGCCGGGGATGCGGCCCATTTCTTCACGGACCATATCGCCCAGGGAGCGACCGTTACGACGGGTGGACATGAACAGGACCATAAAGTCCTGCACCGCACCGGCCAGCACCACACCGGCAATCAGCCACAGCGTGCCGGGCAGGTAACCCATCTGCGCGGCCAGGACCGGACCGACCAAAGGCCCGGCGCCAGCGATTGCCGCGAAGTGGTGACCAAAGAGAATGTGTTTGTTGGTCGGGACGTAGTCCAGGCCATCATTGTTGAGCACGGCGGGGGTGGCCCGGCGCGGATCGAGCTGCATCACATTGTTAGCGATGAACAGGCTGTAGTAACGGTAAGCAACCAGATAAATGGCCACGGCAGCGACCACAATCCACAAGGCGTTGATCGCCTCGCCTCGGCGCAAGGCCACTACGCCCAGGGCGCACGCTCCTACGATTGCCAGCAGCAGCCAGGGTAGGTGGCGTAGCAGGCTATTATTATTTTTCATTTTTTTATTCCAGCCAGGGTGGACAAGAAAGACAGCCACCCCGAGTTTAGCTCTCCTGACGGCAAAGGCCATACCCCGACATTCGTCGAGCGCCAGCACTTTGCTGGCAGCCGTTGACGATGCGGGTCTATAGTCAGCGAACCTTCCAGAGGATTGCGCCATGAGCGAGCACCCTGCCGAGCGCCGCCGCTTCAAACGTATTGCATTTGATGCCCGCACCGAGCTGAGCCAAGGGGAATTCATCTGGCCGGTGAAGCTGATCGACCTGTCACTCAAAGGGCTGCTGATCGAGAAACCGGAGCCGTGGCTCGGTAATCGGGAGCATCACTTTTGCGTTGATATTCACCTGACTGATGAAGTCGCGATCAAGATGGACGTGGTGCTGACCCACGATGACCGTGGTCAGCTCGGGTTCGTCTGCAAGCACATCAGCCTGGAATCCATCGAACGCTTGCGGCGGTTGATTGAGTTCAACCTGGGCGATCCAGAGGAACTGGAACGCGAACTGGGTGCATTGATCGAAGTTTAATCAACGTAGGAGCTGCCGAAGGCTGCGATCTTTTGATCTTTTGATCTTTTGATCTTTTGATCTTTTGATCTTTTGATCTTCAGCGATGCGACTGCCGCCAAAGATCAAAAGATCGCAGCCTTCGGCAGCTCCTACGGGGATTGGCGGTTTATTCGAAGAGGGCGTCGAGGGCCTGTTCCAGTCGGGTCACGGCGATAATCTGCAAACCCGGCGGTGCTTCTTTCGGGGCGTTGCCCTTGGGCACGATGGCGCGCTTGAAGCCGTGCTTGGCGGCTTCTTTCAGGCGCTCCTGACCGCTCGGCACCGGACGCACTTCACCGGACAACCCGACCTCACCAAACACCAGCAGATCATGGGGCAGCGGTTTGTTGCGCAGGCTCGACATCACCGCGGCCATCAGCGCCAGGTCGGATGCCGTCTCCAACACCTTGACCCCGCCGACCACGTTGAGGAACACGTCCTGATCGTGGGTCGGAATGCCGCCGTGACGGTGCAGCACCGCCAGCAACATCGCCAAGCGGTTCTGATCCAGCCCCAGCGTCACCCGGCGCGGATTGGCCAAGTGACTGTCATCCACCAGCGCCTGCACTTCCACCAGCATCGGTCGGGTGCCTTCCCACGTCGCCATCACCACACTGCCCGGGACTTCTTCCTGAGCACGGGTCAGAAAAATCGCCGAAGGGTTGGAGACTTCTTTCAGGCCCTTGTCGGTCATGCCGAACACGCCCAACTCGTTGACCGCGCCGAACCGGTTTTTCACCGCCCGCAGCAGACGCAAACGCCCATCGGATTCGCCTTCGAAATACAGCACGGTATCGACCATGTGCTCCAAAACACGCGGGCCGGCCAATGCGCCTTCCTTGGTGACGTGGCCCACCAGGAAAATCGCCGTGCCGCTTTGCTTGGCATAACGCACCAGCAGCGCCGCACTTTCGCGCACCTGGGACACGCCGCCGGGTGCCGATTGCAGTTGCTCGGTGAAAATCGTCTGGATCGAGTCGATCACCATGACCTTGGGCTTTTCCTGCCGGGCCGTGGCGATGATGGTTTCGATGCAGGTTTCAGTCATCACCCGCAGTTTGTCCTGAGGCAAGCCGAGGCGACGGGCGCGCATGGCCACTTGTTGCTGGGACTCTTCACCCGTGACGTACAGCGCCGGCATGCTCTTGGCGAGGTTGCACAAGGTTTGCAACAGAATGGTCGATTTGCCGATCCCCGGATCACCACCGATCAACACCACCGAGCCGTCCACCAGACCGCCGCCCAGCACCCGATCGAGTTCGCTGGAGGCCGTGGAAAAACGTGGAATCTCTTCAACGCTGACTTCCGCCAGGGTCTTGATCTGCGCCTGCTGGCCGGTCCACCCGGTGCGACCGCTCGGGGCCGCTGCACCGCCGCTCTCGACCATGGTTTCGGTCAGCGTGTTCCAGGCCCCGCACTCGCCGCACTGGCCAGCCCACTTGGGGAAGGTGGAGCCGCACTCGGTGCAGCCGTACATGCGCTTGGCCTTGGCCATCTGAACTCCCGGCAAAAACCGCGATGATAGCTCAGCCACGCCGGATCAGCGCGACACTGCGTTGCGGATTCCACTATTGGCCAGACACGCGGCGCCCTCCTTCTGCCTAAATGAGCGATAACATCGCCAGCCACTGCGCTGAGCATTGGGGTGCCCTGGCTATTTATTCGTTTTTCCGAAATACAGTGTCCCAATTGCCATTCAACCCTTGTCCAAGTTTCCGCCCGGGAAGTACCGAGTTAAATACTGGAAGTACCCAAAGCATTGAACTTAAATTTGTACACGTCTTTATAATTTACAACATGAGCGTACAAGTTCCTTGATGGAAATTCGCCAGTGCATTTCAGAATTAACCAAATCGTTAGCCTTGCAATTGTCATCTTGACTTTAAAGTTAGACGATTATCTACAGATCGAAACAGCTCATCCATCGCCTGCTATTCCAAAGAGTTTTCACAGCACTCGCACTACTCCTGCGGCCCTCACCAACGTTCAGATATGAAGCATTTCCATCGCACTTCCAATCATCGACGGGCGCTACAGAGGAGAAGAAATCCAAACCGCCAAAGTCGGTCGGCGAATCAGGTTCGAAGGACGGCCCCCTATCCAATGACTCGATGGAAACACCAAACCGGCAAGTCGCTGGACGATATTCGGATGCCCGATCTAGAGAGGCGAATCCGCGCCAATGGTGGCCTTTTGTAAACTTTTATCCCTTCGCTGGGTCGATAGCAGGCAAGCGATGTAAGCAGTTGTGTCGAGCAGGAAGCGTTTTGCTGATTTACACTGCGTTCACCAACCTCATCTGTAACAAGGAAATAACCTATGGGCGTGCTTAACGAGTTCAAGGCCTTCGCGGTCAAAGGCAATGTGGTCGACATGGCCGTCGGTATCATCATCGGCGCCGCTTTCGGCAAAATCGTTTCGTCGTTTGTCGGCGACGTGGTGATGCCGCCGATCGGTCTGCTGATCGGTGGGGTGGACTTCAGCGACCTGGCCATTACCCTCAAGGCCGCCGACGGTAACGTCCCGGCGGTGGTCATGGCGTACGGTAAATTCATCCAGAGCATGATCGACTTCGTGATCATTGCGTTCGCGATCTTCATGGGCGTCAAGGCGATCAACCGTTTGAAGCGCGAAGAGGCCGTAGCACCGACCCTGCCGCCGGTCCCGACCAAAGAAGAAGAGCTGCTGGGCGAGATCCGCGACCTGCTCAAGGCTCAGAACAATCGACCTTGAAGGCTGCACTTCATTAAAAACGGCGCCTCCGAGCGCCGTTTTTTATTACCAATAGTTTTCCACCGCCACTTGGCCGGGTCGTCGGCTCAGGCTCAGGTTCATATTCCGCTGTTTGAGCAACTGGCGGGTGTCGTCGATCATCTGCGGATTGCCACAGATCATCACCCGCGAATGCTCAGGCGTCAGCGCCAACCCCGCCGCGCGCTCCAGTTCACCATTTTCTATCAGGGTGGTAATCCGGCCATGCAGCACGCCTGGCGTGTGCTCGCGGGTCACCGTGGGGATAAAGTGCAGTTTGTGCGCGTGTTCCGCCAGATAGTCACGCTGCGCCAACCCGGCAATCAGTGCTTGATAGGCCAGTTCCTTGGCTTCGCGCACGCTGTAGACGAGGATGATGCGCTCGAATTTTTCCCATACCTCGAAATCCTGCAGGATCGACAGAAACGGCGCCACCCCGGTACCTGTGGATAACAACCACAGATCACGACCATCGACGAAACGGTCCAGGGTCAGGTAACCCGTGGCCTGCCGCTCGACCAGCAATGTGTCCCCCACTTGCAGGCGGCTCAACTCACTGGTGAACTCGCCCCCCGGCACGACGATGGAGAAGAACTCCAGAAACTCGTCAAAGGGCGACGAAACCATCGAATAGGCACGCCATACGGTGCTGCCGTCCGGTTTACTCACCCCCAACCGGGCAAATTGCCCCGCACGAAAACGAAAGCCGGCATCCCTGTTGGTCCGCAGGGTGAACAGGCTCGGGGTCAGCGGCTGGACATCAAGCAGGGTCTGGCGTGTGAATTTTTCTGCACTGGCGGTCATGGGGCGCTCCATCGAACAGGTCGCACCAGTGTCCCGCAAAGCAGGCGACTTAAACACCGGTGGTTTGTAGTGGCTTTGCTTGACGCCTCTTACTCTTATCTAATCAAACAATTAACGAATACCATTAAATGGCCAGCAGTTTAAAACAACACCTTAAACCTATAGACACTGATTTTTTAATACCCAAACCGTCACACTCGCGTTACACCTACTAAGAACTTGTTATTCACATACCGAAGAAATCCATATCAAAAAAATCGGAGCGCCAAAGTAGGAATAATCCTACACTCTTGGCGTGCCGGGTCATGGATCCAAGGAGCACCCCAGAGAAACACATAAATGGAGAGCTGAAATGGAAATATGGAAGGAGTCACAGTTAACACAACTGTCTTATGCCAAAGAAATAGAGATCGCCTACCAGATTGCGCTTAATTTCGTTAAGAACCTTGGTTTTAAATTCTGTGCTTTTTCAGTAACTTCTAGAACAACCGGCACTAACAGCAGCCGCTTTAACCTGAACAACTTCCCGACCGATTGGAATACCGAATATGAACAAAACAAATTTAGCGCCATCGACCCCGTAGTGGCTCACTGCAATCAGTCAATGCAGCCGATCCTTTGGACTGAAGAGGTGTTTTCCAGAACACCCTGGCTATGGGAAGCCTTGCAACAACAGGGCTTGCAGCATGGTTGGTCGCAATCGATACATGATGAAGAGAACGGTTTGTGCAGCATCCTGAGCCTGGCCAGAAGCCATTGCCCGATTACGGCCTATGAACTGTATGAAAATCTAGGTTTTACGGTGTTCATCAGTCGTCATCTGCATGCCCTGGCCGCCAAGACGCTGCCTGCGAAAGTACCGAAACCACCCCTGCCGCATTTGTCTCCCCGAGAATGCGAGGTCTTGAGCCTGTCGGCCGATGGCAAGACGGCGTGTGAAATTGGAATGATCCTTAGTGTGTCGGAGCGTACGGTGAATTTTCATGTGCACAGCGCCATCCAGAAACTGGGGGTCTGCAACAAGATTGCCGCGGTGATCGCCGCCGCCAGGGCCGGCGCTATCTGAAGCCGCGCCTGTGATTGAAGGAAAACCTGCGAGTAATCCAAAGCAAAAAAACGTACCATTTGCGATCCTTCCTGAGTGATGACGTCTACACGTTCACGTCGCAGTCCACTCGGCAGGTTCCGCCCGCCACAACGCCCTTGGGCAGCGGGATACCCGTTGACCCTCCAGAGCCCCGCCCCATGCCCCTGCTCGAAACATCCTTCGCCCGACTCGACCTGATCCGCCAGCCCGAACAGCAAGACGAACCGCTGCAAGCTTTCGATGCCGCCGACGAATACCTGCTCAATCACCTGGCCGAACAGCAACCGATGGCGGATGTTCGCGTGTTGGTGCTCAACGACAGCTTTGGCGCACTGGCGGCCAGCCTGGTGGGTAAGGTTCAGGTCACCAGCAGTGGCGACTCGTTCCTGGCGTTTCAGGGCCTGGAAAAAAATCTGATCCGCAACGGTCAGGCGTTCGACGCCGTGGTGGGCGTGCCGGCCAATGAAGCCTTCGTCGGGCCGTTCGACCGGGTGCTGATTCGCGTGCCAAAAACCCTGGCGTTGCTGGAGGAACAACTGATTCGCCTGCAAGGCCAATTGGCACCGGGCGCCCAGGTGATTGCTGCGGCGATGGTCAAGCACCTGCCCCGCGCCGCCGGGGATTTGCTGGAGCGTTACATCGGCCCGGTACAAGCGTCGCTGGCGGTGAAAAAGGCCCGGTTGCTGATCGCCACTGCGGAACCGAAAACACCGGCCACCTCGCCCTACCCGTCCCGCTACCGACTGGACGAGCCGGCCATCGAACTGCTCAACCACGCCAACGTGTTCTGCCGCGAAGGGTTGGACATCGGCACTCGGGCGTTCCTGCCGCATCTGCCGAAGAACCTCGGCGCGGCGCGGGTGGCGGATCTGGGTTGCGGCAACGGTGTGCTGGCCATCGCCAGCGCCCTGCAAAACCCAGAGGCGCATTACACGCTGGTGGACGAATCGTTCATGGCCGTGCAATCGGCCCACGACAACTGGCGTGCGGCACTGGGTGAGCGCGAAGTGATCGTGCGGGCCGGTGATGGCCTGGCCGGTCAGGAGGCGCAATCCCTGGACGTGGTGCTGTGCAATCCGCCGTTTCACCAGCAACAAGTGGTCGGTGACTTTCTTGCCTGGCGGATGTTCCAGCAGGCTCGGGAAGCACTGGTGGTGGGCGGCGCGCTGTACATCGTCGGCAACCGTCACCTGGGTTATCACAGCAAACTGGCACGGCTGTTCCGTGGCGTCGAGCAAGTGGCGGCCACGCCGAAATTCGTCATTCTCAAGGCCCGCAAATAAGCCGGGCAAAAAAAACCCTCCAACCGGAGGGTTATGAATCCGTGCCGCGAGGCAACGGGATGGGAATCTCGGGTGTTTCAGTGGGTGGTCAAACCCGCGGCATTCATGAACAGGCGCATCAGGCTCGCGGCGATAAACAACGCGCCGACGCTGCCGACCCAAATCAGTGCCAGCCAGCCGAGCCGCTGCAACAGCGGCTTTTTTTCGGCTTGTTCGATGTCGTGCAGGGATGGTTTGGTGGACATCACTCATTCCTCTCTTGAGTTGGATGGCGCCGGTACGGGCGCCATCGCGAGCAAGCTTTGCTCCTGCTAGTGGTAACCATCTTCATGGGTGACCTTGCCGCGGAACACGTAGTAGCTCCAGAAGGTGTAGCCCAGGATGAACGGGATGATGAACAGCGTGCCCACCAGCATGAAGCCCTGGCTTTGCGGCGGCGCGGCGGCGTCCCAGATCGAGATCGACGGCGGCACGATGTTCGGCCACAGGCTGATGCCCAAGCCGCTGTAGCCGAGGAAGATCAGCACCAGCGTCAACAGGAATGGCGTGTAGTGCGCGTTGCGGGCCACGGCGCGGATCAGACCGTACATGGTCACCAACACCAGGATCGGCACCGGCAGGAACCAGAACAGGTTCGGCAAGGTGAACCAGCGCGCCGCGATCTCGGCGTGGGCCAGCGGGGTCCAGATGCTGACGATACCAATCACCGCCAACACCACGAACGCCAAGGGCCGCGCCAGGTCGTGCATTTGTTCCTGCAACTTGCCTTCGGTTTTCATGATCAGCCAGGTGCAGCCCAGCAGCGCGTAAGCCACCACCAGCGCCAGACCGCAGAACAGCGTGAACGGCGTCAGCCAGTCCAGTGAACCACCGGCAAACTGGCGATTGACCACCGGAATGCCATCAATGAACGCGCCCAACGCCACGCCCTGGAAGAACGTCGCCGTGATGGAGCCACCGATAAAGGCCTTGTCCCACAGGTGACGCTTGTCGTCCTTGGCCTTGAAGCGGAACTCGAACGCCACACCGCGAAAGATCAGCCCGATCAGCATCAGGATCAACGGCAGGTACAACGCCGACAGCACCACCGAATAGGCCAGCGGGAACGCGCCGAACAACGCCGCGCCACCGAGCACCAGCCAGGTTTCATTGCCGTCCCAGACCGGTGCGACGGTATTCATCATCACGTCGCGGTCGGTCTTGCCCGGGATGAACGGGAAGAGAATCCCGATCCCCAGGTCGAAGCCGTCCATAACCACGTACATCATGATGCCGAAGATGATGATCACGGCCCAGATCAGCGGAAGATCGATACCCATGTTCAAATCTCCTTGGTCAGGCTGGGGCTGTGATCGTGGTCGCCGCTATCGTCGGCGGCGGACAGCGGACGGGACGGCGTGCGTTTCTGGCCGGGACCACCATCGTTGGTTTCCTTGCCTTCGTCGATCTTCGGCCCTTTGCGCACCAGGCGCATCATGTAGCCGAGACCGGCGCCAAACAGCGCGAAATACACCACCACAAACAGCACCAGGGTAATGCTCATCTGCATGAAGCTGTGATTGGAGGACGCATCCGCCGTGCGCATCAACCCGTAGACCACCCACGGCTGACGGCCGATTTCAGTGGTGAACCAACCGGCGAGAATCGCGATCAGGCCGGACGGGCCCATCCACAACGCCAGGTACAGGAACGGCCGCGAGGTGTAGAGCTTGTCGCGTTTACGCAGCCACAGGCTCCACAAACCGGTGAAGATCATCAGGAAGCCCAAGCCAACCATGACCCGGAACGACCAGAACACGATGGTCGAATTCGGCCGATCCTCAGGCGGGAAGTCCTTGAGCGCCGGCACCTGTTTATCCAGGGAGTGGGTCAGGATCAGGCTGCCCAGGTACGGAATCTCAACGGCGAATTTGGTTTTCTCGGCTTTCATGTCCGGCCAGCCGAACAGGATCAGCGGGGTCGGCTCATCGCCAACGTTTTCCCAGTGGCCCTCAATCGCGGCGATTTTCGCCGGTTGGTGCTCAAGGGTGTTGAGGCCGTGGAAGTCACCGATGACAGCCTGGATCGGCGCGACGATCAGCGCCATCCACATGGCCATCGAGAGCATGGTGCGGATTGCCGGGTTGTCCTTGCCGCGCAGCAAGTGCCACGCCGCCGAGGAACCGACGAAGAACGCGGTGGCGACAAACGCCGCAGTTGCCATGTGCATCAAGCGGTAGGGGAACGACGGGTTGAAGATCACCGCCAGCCAGTCCACCGGGATGACTCGGCCGTCGATGATTTCAAAGCCTTGTGGCGTCTGCATCCAGCTGTTGGAGGCGAGAATCCAGAACGTCGAGATCAGCGTGCCGATGGCCACCATCACGGTGGAGAAAAAGTGCAGGTTGCGCCCGACCTTGTTCCAGCCGAACAGCATCACACCGAGGAAACCGGCTTCGAGGAAGAAGGCAGTGAGCACTTCATAAGTCAGCAGCGGCCCGGTGACGGCGCCGGCGAAGTCTGAGAAACGACTCCAGTTGGTGCCGAACTGATAGGCCATGACCAGGCCGGAAACCACGCCCATGCCGAAGTTCACGGCAAAGATCTTCGACCAGAAGTGGTACAGATCGCGGTAGGTATCGTTGTGGGTTTTCAGCCACAAGCCTTCGAGCACCGCCAGGTAACTCGCCAGGCCAATGGTGATCGCCGGGAACAGGATGTGGAACGAGATGGTGAACGCGAACTGCATCCGGGCGAGATCAAGTGCCTCCAAACCGAACATAAGTCTTCCTCTGTCAGGTAATACCGGCTGCGGGGCTTGTGACCCTGCACCCACTCTGCCCCCACGGATATGGAGTGTGGCGAATTTCAATTCGTTCTTTTTTTAAAAACATCACAACGTAGGGAGTCTGGCCGTTTGGCCGCCGGATCGATTCCTGGATGGGTATTGATCTGGATCAAGCAACGTTGAAAGAGTAGTCCGATTTTTGAAGCGGGACGGTGTGGTCTATTGCCGCGTGACAGGTTGCCTCAGCGCGTTGCTCACGCGCTGAAACACATTCCCGGTGCTGAACGCACTTACTGTGGCGAGGGGGCTTGCCCCCTCACCACAGGAGATCGGTGCTATTTTTTTGGATAGGTGTCTAGCTACCTAAATTTTTTGTCAGCGTCACTTTTTGTTACAGCTTGGTGATAACCTCGGCCCTCCCCTCGCTCAAGACCTGCCGTCAGATGCCCAGCCAAACGCCCCTGCTGTTACGTCATCACCGTCCTTTCATTGCGTTCTGGCTGGCCCGGGTGTTCACCGCGAGCGGTTTTCAGATGCTCACGGTGGCCATCGGCTGGAACCTGTACCAATTGACCGGCAATGTGCTGGACCTGGGTTTGGTGGGGCTGGTCGAGTTCGCCCCGCGCGTGCTGTTCATGCTGCACACCGGGCATGTCGCGGACCGCTATGACCGGCGCAAGGTCGCGGCGATCTGCCAGTCGTTGCAGGCCCTGATTGCCCTGGCCCTGGCGATTGGCAGCGCCACCGATCACGTCACCCGGGAAATGATCTTCATCCTCGCGTTCCTGCTCGGTGCCGCCCGCTCCTTCGAGATGCCGACCACCCAGGCCCTGCTGCCCAGCATCGTGCCCAGCGCACTCTTCCCCCGGGCCGTGGCCGCCGCGCAATCGGCGCAGCAGTCCGCCACCATCGTCGCCCCGGCGATGGGCGGTTTGCTGTACGCCTTCGGCAGTGTCTGGGTCTATGGCCCGACGGTGGTGCTGTACATCATCGCCTGCTCGTTGATGCTCAACCTCCCCGCCCGGCAAACGCCGTTGAACAAAGGCAAGGCGACCATGGATTCGTTGCTGGCCGGCATCCGATTCATCCGCAGCCGCCCGGACATCCTCGGGGCGATTTCCCTCGACCTGTTCGCCGTACTGCTGGGTGGCGCCACCGCGCTGCTGCCGGTGTTTGCCAAGGATATTTTGCTGACCGGCCCGTGGGGTTTGGGCCTGCTGCGTTCGGCGCCAGCGGTGGGCGCGCTGTTGATGTCGTTGTTCCTGGCGCGATTTGCCGTGGAACGCAAAGTCGGACGGGTGATGTTCACGGCGGTGGGCATCTTCGGTGTCGCGACCATCGCCTTCGGCCTGTCCACCTCGTTCTGGTTCTCCCTCGCGGTGCTGGTGGTGCTGGGCGCGGCGGACATGATCAGCATGGTGATCCGCGCGTCCTTCGTGCAACTGGAAACCCCCGACGAAATGCGCGGCCGGGTCAGCGCCGTGAACGGATTGTTCATCGGCGCTTCAAACCAGCTCGGTGAATTCGAATCCGGCCTGACCGCCCATTGGTTCGGCACCGTGCCGGCCGTGGTCATGGGCGGCATCGGCACGCTGGTGGTGACCGGGACCTGGATCAAATTGTTCCCGACCCTGGCCAACCGCGATCGTATGCACGTCGCGGTGGAAGAAGCGAAGGTCTAGAACCGCTTGGGAAATCCCCGTATCCGTTTGCCAGCAGCGTGGTAAATGACGTTCACCGCCACGCCGACGATGCCGATTTACGCAACGCCTTTGGGAATTGAGCCGCGGCGTCGTTCCGCACCAAGCACATGCCGGCCGACCAAGTGCGATACATAGATACCGCATCGAGTGTAATGTATCGCCTTACACTCTCCCCATGATCAAATCCTTTCAGCACAAAGGCCTTAAAGGCTTCTATGAAACAGGTTCGACTCGTGGGATTCGCGCAGACCATGCGAAACGTCTGTCTCGAATGCTGCAGTTCATGGACCGCGCGGTGGTACCCGGCGACCTCGATCTTCCGGGATGGCGGTTACATCGGCTAAAGGGAGAGCTGACCGAGTATTGGGCTCTCAGCGTTTCAGGGAACTGGCGGGTTATTTTTCGTTTTATTGGCTCGGATATCGAACTGGTCGACTATCTGGACTATCACTGACAGGAGGCAGGATCATGCCCATGCACAACCCGCCACACCCCGGTGAAACGCTGTTGATGGATGTGTTGCCCGATTTAGGCATCAGCGTCACCGAACTGGCTCGCCATCTGGGATTCGCGCGCCCACACCTTTCTCGCGTGCTGCATGGTCACGCTCCGATCAGCCCAGACCTGGCGGTACGTCTTGAGCGGGCGGGTATCGGTAAAGCCAGAATGTGGCTAGGTGTTCAAACTGACTACGACCTCTGGCAAGCCGAGCATCGTGAACAACCGGCTATCGAACCCATTACCGCTCACGCCTGATCGGCGTCAAACCATCAACTCCTTCGCCACCGTTGCCCTTGCGGCCTTACCGCAAAGCTGTTCCACCAGCGCCAGCGCAAACGGCAGCGCAGCTCCCGAACCTTGCGCGGTGATGCAGTTGCCATCGACCACCACCGGTTGATCGATGAAGTTGCAACCCGACAATTGGTTGCTGACGGCCGGCAAGCAAGTCATGCGGCGCTGGCGCAACACACCGAAGGCTTGCAGCGCCAGGGCCGGGGCTTCGGCGATGGCGGCGAACAGGCGTCCGGCGGCAGCCTGGTCCTTGATCAGTTGTTCGAGCGGTTGATGGCCCGCCAGGTGTTGTGCGCCAACGGCACCGCCGGGCAAGGCAATCAGGTCGAACGGCTGAGCCAGCAAGTCCACCAGCATCGCGTCGGCGGTCAAGCGAGTGCCACGGGCGCAAGTAAGCATGCGCCGGCCCTCGATGCTGGCCACCACCACTTCGACTTGAGCGCGGCGCAGCACGTCGATCAGGGTCACGCATTGCAGGTCATCGATGCCCTCGGCGAGGGTAATCAGGGCTCTAAAGGTCATGGGCACAATCCACAGGATGGTCCTTAAAGCGTAGTCAGCTTTATTGACCCCGGTTCGCGCCCGGTCGTTACTTGATGTAAAGCTGCGTCGATAGCGTGTTGCCCGGCGCGTTGATCGAGGTGTTGCTGAAGGTGAACGTCCCTTCCTGCTTGTCGCCCAGGTCAAAGACGTAGAGCTTGCCGACAATCCGCGTCTGCGTGCTGGTGCATTGCGTCGGGTTGCCGTTGTCGTAGGCGCAGACGTTGGCCTGCTGCATCCCGGCGACGCTGAAACCATCGAGCGCCGCACGAGGTGCGCGTCCGTAGCCCATCTCCAGCACATAGACCTTGATGTTCGCCCCGCCGTGATCGCACTGGGTCTTTTCTTGCCCGGCGGAGATGTTTTCAATCCCGCACGTCGCCGACTGAACCTTGAGCACCTGAACGCTGGTCAACGGCGGCGCCGAAGCCGCCATCACTGCGGGCACACTGGCCAGGCAGGCGAAAAACAGACCCAACGACCAAACAACGTTGCGCTTGTTGCAAACCATGACGACTCCCCCCAAAACAGGCGCGCAGTATGGCGCAGTTCGCTTAATGGCAAAACATCGCCGACGATCGCAGCCATTCCCCCACGCGGCTGGTATGATGCGCGGCTTTTTCCGACCCACAGAAAATTCCCGGGCGCCTTGGGCGGTCTGTGCTTTGCTGTTGAGGTCGATACATTCACGGCGCACTGCGCGCCACGGGGAGCAGACATGCTGGAAAGGCTGTTTCAACTCAAGGCACACAACACCAATGTGCGCACCGAGATTCTTGCGGGCGTCACGACCTTCCTGGCCATGGCCTACATTCTGTTCGTCAACCCGAGCATCCTCGGCGAGACCGGCATGGACAAAGGCGCGGTGTTCGTCGCGACCTGCCTGGCCGCCGCCATCGGCTCGACGGTGATGGGCCTGATCGCCAACTACCCGATCGCACTCGCGCCGGGCATGGGCTTGAACGCGTTCTTCACCTACACCGTGGTCCTGCACATGGGCCATACCTGGCAAGTGGCGCTGGGTGCGGTGTTTATTTCGGCGGTGCTGTTTTTCATGCTGTCGATCTTCCGCATCCGCGAATGGATCATCAACAGCATCCCGCTGCCCCTGCGTTCGGCGATTGCCGCCGGGATCGGCCTGTTCCTGGCGCTGATCGCCCTGCACAACGCCGGTATCGTGGTCAGCAACCCGGCGACCATGGTTGGCCTCGGTGACTTGAAGCAACCAGCGCCGATCCTCGCGACCCTGGGCTTTGCCTTGATCGTCGCCCTCGAAGCCTTGAAGGTTCGCGGCGCGGTACTGATCGGCATTCTGGTGGTAACCATCGCCTCCATCGCCTTGGGTTTCACGCCGTTCGGCGGCGTGATGTCGATGCCTCCTTCGCTGGCCCCGACCTTCCTGCAACTGGACATCAAAGGCGCACTGGACATCGGTCTGGTCAGCGTGATCTTCGCCTTCCTGTTCGTCGACCTGTTCGACAACTCCGGCACCTTGATCGGCGTCGCCAAGCGCGCCGGCCTGATGGGCAAGGACGGCCACATGCCGAAAATGGGCCGGGCACTGATCGCTGACAGCACCGCGGCCATGGCCGGCTCGCTGCTGGGCACCTCGACCACCACCAGCTACATCGAATCCGCCGCTGGCGTCAGCGCCGGTGGCCGCACCGGCCTGACTGCCGTGGTGGTGGCGATTCTGTTCCTGCTGGCGCTGTTCTTCTCGCCACTGGCCGCCAGCGTTCCAGCCTTCGCCACCGCGCCGGCCCTGCTGTTCGTCGCCGTGCTGATGACATCCGGCCTGGCGGAAATAGACTGGGACGACATCACCGTGGCCGCACCGGTCGTGGTCACTGCGCTGGCCATGCCGTTCACCTATTCCATCGCCAACGGCATCGCCTTCGGTTTCATTTCCTGGACCGTGATCAAGTTGCTGTCCGGCCGTGCCCGTGAGCTGAACCCGGCGCTGGTGATTCTGTCGATTCTGTTTGTGATCAAGTTGGGTTGGTTCAACGCATGACTTTTGATTCCCAGGCCTACGCCGTACAGCTCGAAGAAAAGGTCACGCGTTTGCGTGACCTGCTGGCCCCGTTCAGCGCGCCAGAACCGGCCGTGTTCGATTCGCCACTGAAGAACTTTCGCCTGCGCGCGGAGTTTCGTCTGTGGCGCGAAGGCGGCGACCGTCACTACGCGATGTTTGCTCAAGACGACAAACGCACGCCAATCCTGATCGAAGAATTCCCGATCGCCAGCCTGCGCATCAATGAACTGATGCCGCAACTCAAGGCTGCGTGGCAAGCCAGTGCGGCCCTGAGCCACAAGCTGTTCCAGGTGGAGTTCCTGACCACCCTGGCCGGCGATGCGATGATCACGCTGTGCTATCACCGTCCGCTGGACGAGCACTGGCACACCGCCGCGTCGAAACTGGCGGCGGACCTGAACGTCAGCATCATCGGTCGCTCCAAGGGCAAACGCGAAGTCATCGGCCAGGATTACGTGGTCGAGCAGATGGACGTCGGCGGCCGCACGTTCAGCTACCGTCAGCCGGAAGGCGCGTTCACCCAGCCCAACGGCACCGTGAACCAGAAGATGCTCAACTGGGCGTACGATGCCCTGGGGGATCGCACTGACGACCTGCTGGAGTTGTACTGCGGCAACGGCAACTTCACCTTGCCCCTCGCTACCCGCGTGGGCAAAGTGCTGGCCACCGAAATCAGCAAGGCCTCGGTCAACGCGGCGTTGAGCAACCTCAGTGAAAACGCTGTGGATAACGTCACGCTGGTGCGTTTGTCCGCCGAAGAACTGACCGAAGCCCTGAACGAAGTGCGGCCGTTCCGACGCCTGCAAGGTATCGACCTCAAGAGCTACGAGTTCGGCAGCGTGTTCGTCGACCCGCCGCGTGCCGGCATGGACCCGGACACCTGCGAACTGACCCAACGCTTCGACAACATCCTCTACATTTCCTGCAACCCGCAAACTCTGGCGGACAACATCGCCCAGTTGCACGACACCCACCGCATTACCCAATGCGCGGTGTTCGACCAGTTTCCGTGGACGCATCACATGGAATCCGGGGTGTTGCTGACCCGTCGTTGATTGCAGCCTGGAAAAACAAATCAGCCGTCTAGATGACGGCTTTTTTGTGGGCGCTGTTTACTGGCCCCCTTCGACCTTGCGCGGCCGCCCGCCCTTTTTGCCGTTGGCCCGTGCGGCTTCGGCCTTGGCGGCGCTGCTTTGGCGACCATTGCGTGAGGAGATGACCGAGGCTGCCATGTTCATCAGCGGCTTGCTGGCGGAAATCATCCCGGCGATGGAAAGGTGCAGGTCCTTTCCCTCATGGCGAAGTGCGGTGCCCGAAAAACCGACGCTCAGACCGGCAAAATCCTCGGGCTCAAAATCATCGAATTCCGGGAAGAGCTTCACCGGTAACAACACGCCGGTGCCGTCCTCGAAGCGGATCGTCAGGCACGCCTCCTGAAACGTCACCGCCGTCGCCTGCACGCCACTTTTGTGGCGGAACTGCCCCCGTTTGATAGCCTCGTCCAGCACCGTTTCGGTCACTGGTTTATCCACCTGCAGTTTTGCCGATATCGTTTTCATAATTCGATCTCCACGCCCTCCGGCGCCCCCATCAGCGCCAGCAGGGTCTTGTTGTCCTCAGGCTCGTAACATGCAGAGCCAATCATGTAAGTCGTGCTGGTGAGCCGTTTCATCACCACGACTTCGTTGCTTTCCCAATCCCACAACTGGTTGTCGAGGCAGGCGGTGTGCAACTTGTCCCACCAGATGCCCCGCGCCCGACGCAAGTGGGCCGGTTGCCTGAGCGCCTGACGCAATCCTTCCAGCACCGACGCCGGCGGGCGAGACAAATACGGCACCACGTCCCACAACTCGACAGTGTTGTGCCAGAAGCTGAATTTGAAGCGCGCACTCCAGGTTCCGGCGTCCACATGCGCGTGGGGCGGGCAGTGTTCATCGCGCAACATGATCACCATCGAAAACCCTTTGTAGCTGAATAATCTCATGCTAACCCATCCGTTAGGTTAATGAGTCCCAAGACTCGACATTCCTTGAAATTCCGATAACTGGCGCTGACTCCCCGAATCAACCACCTGAACTGAGCCTAGCGTTCGAGAGCGCGCGCGCCCTGCCCACGGCGCCTGAAAATCGTTAACAAACCTTTCGCAGTAACAGGCTGTATTAATGCGCAGACATTTGATAAATACAGGGCTCGACCCTTCATTTGATCCCCGGTGTTATCAATCATGCAGCGGCATTTCGACGATCTTCAGTTGGGCAGCATCGAACTGTTTTGCCTGGCCGCCGAGGCCGGCAGTTTTACCGCCGCCGCGCTGGTGGCCGGGGTGACGCCCGCCGCCGTGAGCCGCTCGGTGTCGCGCATGGAGGAACGCCTGGGCGTGCGCTTGTTCGCCCGCACCACCCGCAGCGTCAAGCTCACCGACAGTGGCCGGCGCTATTACGAGGAATGCCGCGAGGCGTTGGCGCAATTGGTCGAGGCCCAGCGCGAGGTCATGGGCCAACAGCAGGAACCGTCCGGCACCCTGCGCATCAGTATTCCTACAACGTACGCCCATCACCGAATCCTGCCGTTGCTGCCGGCGTTTCGCGCGCGCTATCCAGCGGTGAAAGTCGAGGCACACATCAGCAATCGCAACATCGATTTTGTCGGCGAAGGCTATGACATGGCGATCCGCGTGCGAGCGATTCCGGATTCCGGGTTGATCGCCCGGCACCTGGAAGACGCGGCGCTGGTGATGATTGCCAGCCCCGACTACCTGAAACGTGCCGGCACGCCGCAAACCCTGGACGATCTCGGCCAGCACGAATGCATCCAGTACGAACTGCCCAGCAGCGGCCGGCGGATTGCCTGGTTGTTCAATGACGACGGCGTGGAGCGGGAGATTCTCGCCGAGGGCAATCTCAGTTGTTCGGACGACGTGCTCGGTGGCGTGACCCTGGCAAGACATGGCGCGGGGTTGTTTCAGACTTACCGCTTTATCGTCGAAAAGGAGTTGGCCGACGGTTCGCTGGTGGAAGTGCTCAAGCCTTACAGCGGACGCTCACGACCCTTCACCCTGCTCTACCCGCAAAGCCGTCATGTACCGTTGCGGTTGAGGGCTTTTATCGACTTTCTGGTGGAAAAATTACCGCGCTGAAAAGATCGCACCTGTAGGAACTGCCGAAGGCTGCGATCTTTTGATGTTCGATCACCGCACACTAAAACCCCGCAAAAGCCCTCTTCATTTGACCAAAGTAACCAGCTAGTACAATTTATCTCCACAGGCTGAAACCTGCAGCCAAGACCAAAAATAAGAAGTGGAGAAACCTCGATGCCCCCTATCGTTCTGGTGCTCAACGGCCCGAACCTGAACCTGCTCGGCACCCGCGAACCGGCGACCTACGGCCACGAAACCCTGGCTGACATTTCCGCGTTGTGCGGGCGTGCCGCCGAAGAATTCGGCCTGGCGGTGGAGTTTCGCCAGACCAACCACGAAGGCGAATTGCTCGACTGGATTCACGCCGCCCGTGGCCGTTGCGCCGGGATCGTGATCAACCCGGCAGCCTGGACCCACACCTCGGTCGCGATCCGCGATGCGCTGATTGCCAGCGAGCTGCCGGTGATCGAAGTCCACCTGTCCAACGTCCACGCCCGCGAACCGTTCCGCCATCATTCCTTTGTCTCGGCCATCGCCACGGCGGTCATGGCCGGTTTCGGCAGTCACGGCTATCGTCTGGCGCTGGAGCATTTCAGCCACCGCTTGAAGGGGTGCACAGCATGACTCAGCACGACGTTGTACTGGCCGGACTGATCGGCGCCGGCATCCAGGCGTCCCGCACCCCGGCGCTGCACGAGCATGAAGGCGATGCCCAAGGCCTGCGTTACCTCTATCGCCTGATCGACCTCGATCAGTTGCAACTCGACAGCAATGCCCTGCCCGATCTGCTGATGGCCGCCGAGCGCATGAACTTCACCGGGCTGAACATTACCTTCCCGTGCAAGCAGGCAATCATCCCGCTGCTTGACGAATTGTCCCCGGAGGCCCGGAGCATTGGCGCGGTCAACACGGTGGTGCTCAGGGACGGCAAACGCATCGGCCACAACACTGACTGCCTGGGGTTTGCCGAAGGCTTTCGCCGAGGCTTGCAGGACGTTGCCCGTGAGCGTGTAGTCCAAATGGGCGCCGGCGGCGCAGGTGCGGCGGTGGCCCACGCGTTACTAAGTGAAGGCGTACGGCAGTTGAGTATTTTCGACATGGACGACAGCCGTGCCCAGGCGTTAGCCAACAACCTCAATCAGCATTTCGGGCCGCGCCGTGCCGTGGCCGGGCATGATCTGGCGAGTACCCTGGCCGTGGCCGAAGGCCTGGTGAACACCACGCCCATGGGCATGAAAAAACTACCGGGCACGCCGGTGCCGATGGAGCTATTGAGGCCTGAGTTGTGGGTGGCGGAGATTGTTTACTTTCCGCTGGAAACCGAACTGCTGAGAGGCGCCCGCGCCTTGGGTTGCCGGACACTGGATGGCGGCAACATGGCGGTGTTTCAGGCAGTAAAGGCGTTTGAATTGTTCAGTGGCGTGGTGCCGGATGCGTCGCGAATGCTGGCGCATTTTCAGAGCATGGATGGGTGAAGATCAAAAGATCGCAGCCTCTGTAGGAGCTGCCGAAGGCTGCGATCTTTAAAAAACTTCAGGCCTGCAAATACCGCAAAACCGACTCGCAAATCATCGCCCGATGACGCTGCTTGACGCTTTCGTCCGGCAGATCAATCTGAAAAATCTCACCAAAAGTATGGCGGTTCGAGACGCGATAGAAGCAGAACGAACTGATCAGCAAATGCACATCCAGCGGCTCCAGCCCGGCGCGGAACACACCCTCTTCAGCGCCGCGACGCAGGATCTCATTCAGCGAATCGAGAATGGTGTTGTTCATTGCCTTGATCGCATCGGAGCGCTTCACGTACTCGGCGTTGTGAATGTTCTCGATGCTGACAATGCGCACGAAATCGACGTTGCGATCATGGTGATCAAAGGTGAATTCCACCAGGCGCCGAATCGCTTCCACCGGTGCCAGTTCGGCCAGGTGCAGACGGTTTTCGGTGCTGCGGATATCGCCGTAGAGTTTCTCCAGCACCTCGACGTACAACTGCTCCTTACTGCCGAAGTAGTAATAGATCATGCGTTTTGAGGTGTGGATGCGATCGGCGATCGCATCGACGCGAGCGCCGGACAGCCCTTGCTGGACGAACTCGACAATCGCCTCTTGCAGGATGTTTTCGCGGGTCTTTTCCGGGTTGTTCTTGCGACTCTTGCGAGGCTCGACAAGCTTTTCGTCGGGGGCTACGGGGAGTTCTGAAGTTATTGTCATTGCGGGCTCACGGCCATTACTGCACAGGCTGGCGATTATGGGCCGCGCCGCACAGTGAAGGAAGTCGCGCGGCTGCGGTTTCACGCCGTGTTTACGATTTTCCTACAACTTTGTCTGACGTACGGCACCACTTCGGGATTTTGCCATCGCCGCCAGACGCACCGCGACGTTCGCCGCACCGTAACCGGCATAGCCATTTTTGCGCTGAATGATCTCGAAGAAGAACCGCCCTTCGAACGGCTCGGTGTACACATGGAACAACTCGCCACCCTGAGCATCGCGGTCGTAAAGCACATTGAAATACGCCAGTTCGCTCAAGAACTCGTCATCGAAATCAAACCGCGCGGCCAGGTCATCGTAGTAGTTGAGCGGGATGTCCAGCAGCGGCACACCCGCCTCTTTCGCACGGCTGACTTCGGCAAAAATGTCGTCGCAGTCGAAGGCGATGTGATGCACCCCCGAGCCGCGATAACTCGACAGCGCGTGTGAGATGGCGGTGTTGCGGTTCTCGGAAATGTTCAGCGGCAAACGGATCGAACTGTCACGGCTGCGCAGCGCCCGGCTCTTCACCAAGCCGTAGGGATCGGGCAGCACCACCTCGTCGTCCGCCTCGAAATCCAGCAGGCTTTTATAGAACAGCACCCAACTGTCGAGGCTGTCTGCCGGCAGCGCCATGGCCATGTGGTCGATGCGCTTGAGGCCGCCGCTGGCGGTGGCGGTCGGTTGCAGATTGAAATCGGTGCCGTAGACATCGGCGTCCTGGTCCACCAGGTAAATCAGGCTGCCGTCCGGTGCGCGCACCGCCGCCAACTCCAATTCGTTGGGGCCGACCAGCCCACGATAGGGCTGACCTTTGTAAGCGACGGCACGCGCCAGGGCACTGGCGCTGTCCTTGACCCGCACGGCGGTGGCGCACAGTGACGGGCCGTGGGCCTCGAAAAAACTGTGGGCAAACGAATACGGTTCGGAGTTGAGGATCAGGTTGATATCGCCCTGACGCATCAAGCTGACGCTCTTGGAACGATGCTGCCCGGCCTTGATGAACCCCAGTCGCTCCAGCCAATGCGAGAGCTTGGCGCCGAGGCTTTCATCCACCGCGAATTCGAGAAACTCGATGCCGTTGTACTCGCTGGCCTTCGGGGTTTCGAACAGGATATCGACGTTGGCCGCCGGTGCTGCTTCCTGCGCCAGACGCTGACGGGTCTTCTCTTCCAGATACAGTAACGAACGCAGACCGTCGGCGGCGTTGGCCCGTGGCGGTGCTGCGCGGAAGCCATCGTTGAAGATTTCCAGGGACAGCGGCCCGGTGTAGCCGCTCTTGATGATCGGCGCGAGGAACCCCGCCAGATCGAATTCGCCCTGGCCCGGGAAGCAACGGAAATGCCGACTCCATTCCAGCACGTCCATGGCCAGGATCGGCGCATCGGCCATTTGCACGAAGAAAATCTTCTCGCCCGGAATCTCGGCGATGGCGCTCGGGTCACCCTTGAGTGACAGCGTGTGAAAACTGTCCAGCAACACGCCGAGGCTGGGGTGATTGGCCTGACGGACGATATTCCACACCTGTTGATAAGTGTTTACATGCCGGCCCCAGGCCAGGGCTTCATAGCCGATGCGCAGTCCACGAGCGCCGGCGCGTTCGGCCAGCAGGTGTAAATCATCAATCAGGATTTGTTCATCGCCGAGCGAATCGGCCGACGCATTGCTACACACCAATACCAGGTCGGTGCCGAGCTCCTGCATCAGGTCAAACTTGCGCTCGGCCCGTTCCAGGTTGCGCGGCAGGCGCTCGCGGCGGCAGCCTTCGAAATCTCGGAAGGGTTGAAACAGCGTGATGGCGATTCCGAGGTCGGCGCACATCTGTTTAATTTCACGGGGGCTGCCGTCGTAATAAAGCAGGTCATTCTCGAAAATCTCGACCCCGTCGAACCCGGCGGCGGCGATGGCTTCGAGTTTTTCCGGCAGGGTGCCGCTCAAGGAAACGGTGGCAATGGAACGCTGCATATATCGACTCCCGGTGATTGCACGATCTCTCTGTAGGAGCTGCCGAGAGAAACGAGGCTGCGATCTTTTGATCTTAAAAACCAACGTCAAAAGATCGCAGCCTCGTTTCTCTCGGCAGCTCCTACAGGGATCGCGTTTTTTCTTGGGGTAAATTATTGGCTCCCAACGCCTACACAGCAATTCAAAGTGTACTAGCCAGTTAGTTTTATGTGCGATTATCGAACACAACAGCCGTTGGCGAATTGACGATTTTTTGTCCGCTGCCCAACATCCACTCCACATTGAGTCCGGTCATCAACCCCAGGCTCGGTTACCAAAGACCTAGAACACCACATAAAAATAATCGGGTGGCCTACATGACTCCTTCTCAAAGCTCTCCCATGGAGCGTTCCTCCATGACTCCTGCCAGCGGCGGCATCGGCGACAAAATCCGTGGCGCCATGGCCGTCGGCAAAACCCGCTGGGGCATGCTGGCCCTGGTATTTTTCGCCACCACCCTGAACTACATCGACCGCGCCGCCCTCGGCGTCATGCAGCCGATCCTGGCCAAGGAAATGAGCTGGACGGCGATGGACTACGCCAATATCAACTTCTGGTTCCAGGTCGGCTACGCCATTCGCTTCGTGCTGCAAGGCAGGTTGATCGACCGGGTCGGCGTCAAGCGTGTGTTCTTCTGCGCGGTGCTGCTCTGGAGCCTGGCCACCGGCGCCCATGGCCTGGCGACGTCGGCCGCAGGCTTCATGGTCTGTAGGTTTATTCTCGGTTTGACCGAGGCCGCGAACTATCCGGCCTGTGTGAAAACCACCCGGTTGTGGTTCCCGGCCGGCGAGCGCGCCGTGGCTACCGGCATCTTTAACGCCGGGACCAACGTCGGGGCGATGTTCACGCCGATGCTGCTGCCGCTGATCCTCCATGCGTGGGGCTGGCAAGCCGCGTTCCTGTGCATGTCGGCACTGGGCGGGATCTGGCTGGTGTGCTGGGGCTTGAAGTACTTCAACCCGGAAGAACATCCGAGCGTTAAGCAATCGGAACTGGACTACATCCAACAGGAAGTCGAGCCGGAACAATCCCGCGTGCCGTTCTCGAAAATCCTGCGCATGCGTGGCACCTGGGCTTTCGCCCTGGCGTACTCGATGACCGCGCCAGTGTTCTGGTTCTACCTTTACTGGCTGCCACCGTTCCTCAATCAGCAATACAACCTGGGCATCAACGTGACCCAAATGGGTATCCCGCTGATCATCATTTACCTGACAGCGGATTTCGGCAGCGTCGGTGGCGGGATTCTGTCCTCGTTCCTGATCGGTCGCGGGATCAACCCGATCAAGGCGCGGCTGATGTCGATGTTCCTGTTCGCCTGCTGCATCATCGGTGTGATCATGGCGGCCGGTTCCAGCAGCTTGTGGGTCGCGGTATTCGCCATCTCCCTGGCCATCGGCGCGCACCAGGCCTGGACCGCGAACATCTGGAGCCTGGTGATGGACTACACGCCTAAACACATGATGAGCACGGTGTTTGGTTTCGGTGGGATGTGCGCGGCGATTGGCGGGATGTTCATGACCCAATTGGTCGGCCACATTCTGACGGTGACCAATAACAACTACACCGTGCTGTTCACCCTGATTCCGGCGATGTATTTCATTGCGCTGACCTGGATGTACTTCATGGCACCGCGCAAAATCCCGACCGTTACCGAGTAAAGTCCCCTCCCCCGGCAGGCCTGATTCCAGGCCTGCCGTCGTACTTTTCCTAGCGCCGACTCTGTTGCCACGCCGCCGCCAGCCCGCTGCAGCAAATCACCGCGATCCCGACCACCGTGGTCAGGGTCGGCGTGTGGGAAAACAGCAACCAGCCCAGCAGCCCGGCAAACACAATCTGACAATAACCAAACGGCGCCAGCAGGGCGGGCGCGGCGTAGCGGAACGCCTGGGTCAGAAACAAATGCGCGGTCATCCCGCAACTGCCCAGCGCCAGCATCAACACGCCATGGCCCAAAGTCGGCACCTGCCAGAAGAACGGCACCAGCGCGCTCATCACCAGGGTATTGCACAACCCGGCGAAGAAGTTGCTGGTGGTCGGGCTGTCGATCTGGCTGAGCTTGCGGGTGAGCAACTGATAGAAACAGAAAAACATCGCCGAGCAGAACGGCAGCAAAATCGCCGGGGTAAACAGTTCGCCGCCGGGGTGAACGATGATCAGCACACCGATAAAGCCGCAAATCACCGCGATCCACTGGCCACGGGTGACGTGTTCCTTGAGCAGCGGCACCGACAGCGCGGTGACCAGCACCGGCGCAAGAAAGTTGACCGCCGTGGCTTCGGCCAAGGGGATGTACAGCAAACCGGTGGTGAAAAACAGACTGGTGCCCAACAGGCACAACGCCCGCGCCAACTGCAGCAATGGCCGCTTGGTGCGTAGGACGCTTAGCCCCGATTGCGGCAGAAAAATCCCGGCCATCAACAAGGTGTGAACCAGGTAACGAGCCCAGACCACCATGATGATCGGGTAAAACCCGGAGAGGTATTTCGACAACGCGTCATGGCTGGAAAACAGGAACGTCGCGGCGACGATCAGCAAAATCCCTTTGAAGGGTTTGTTTACACCGGACAGTGGGGTGCTGATGGTCATGGCAATCCTTTGGAATCTAATTCCACTAATTTAGAACCTGGTTCCAGATTCTCACAGAAGAGAACGCGAATAGTGTTCGAACAACGCACAACTTGCGTAGGAGCAAAGCTTGCTCGCGATGGTCACTACGCGGTAGTGGCAGTCGGACCGCGTTATCGTTCATCGCGAGCAAGCTTTGCTCCTACGGGGTGATGCCACTCAGGTGAACAGTTCTGACGCCAGGCTCGCCGCCGCCAACTCTTCGGCAAACTTCAACAACAGCGGCGCCAGCTCATGCAACCGCGCGCCCGGCATTCGCGCGCTCGGCCCGGCAACGCTGAGCACACCGATCACCCGCCCATCGCCCGGACGCCGCACCACCGCTGCAATCGCCGAGGTCCCGACCGCCGAACTCTCCTCCACCCAGGCGTACCCTTGCTCCCGCGCCAGGCGCAGTCGCTCCAGCAATTCAATGTTGGAGCGCGGCGCATTCGGGCCCAAATCCTTCGGCTGCTCCGCCCCTTGGCGCTCCACCAATGACAACGCCTCGGCATCGCTCATGCAGGCCAGCCACGCATGGCCGGACGCGGTGTAGAACAACGGCGCATCACGCCCCATGTCCGGGTCATAACGCAGGCCGGAACGGGCGCCCTGGGATTTCGCGATCCAGGTCTGGCGTTCACCTTCGATCACCCCCAGACGCACCAACTCGCCGGTTTCCTGAGCCAGGCGATCGAGCACGGGCTGGACGATATCCGCGCCGCTGCTCGACAGGTAACGAAACCCCATCGCCACCAGTTTGGTCGACAGGTGATAGCGCAATGTCTCCTGATTCTGTCTGACGTAGCCTAGCCGAATCAGTTCGGCCAACAGACGATGGGTCGCGCTTTTGGGGATATCCAGCTGCTCGGCGAGCGTCTGCATCGGCAGCCCGCGAGGGTCGCTGGTGAGGCTTTCCAGCACGCTGAAAACCCGTTCAATCTGACTGCCGGCCATGGAAGGCTCCCAACACAATTTGGCCGATTCTAGAAGACAAACGGCTGAACGGGAAATCTGGAAGGGTACTTTCTGGAATTAAATTCCAAAAACACCCTCAACCACACGAACCTGACTTACCACCTCTAATACACATTTCCCGACAGCGTTTTGCCAGTGCGGCTACTCCTAGACGCCCAATCATCTATGAAGCGCCGTAATACCCTCGCGCCGATGAAACAGCTAATGTCTGCACAGGGCACAGAACCGGCGCCGTTAAAGGCTGTCTGACGACCGGACTGGCGCCACGCCAGACCACCAACAACACTCATCACCACGCTTCTTCACCCGGTAAAGAAAGAGGATTCCCACATGCTATGGAAAAAAGGCCGACGCAGTGACAACGTGGTCGACGCCCGGGGTGATGATGTCGGCGGTGGGGGCGGCGGGATGCGCTTTGGCGGCGGCAAGGGCCTGAGTCTCACGGCGATTTTGTTGATCGTCGGGATCGGCTGGATCACTGGCCAGGACCCGATGCAGATCCTCGGACAACTGGCCGGACAAGTTGGCGATCAGTCGGCGCCGGCCACCACCCAGACCCGCAAGGCACCACCGGCCAATGATGAACAGGCCGAGTTTGTGCGCTCGATCCTCGGTGATACCGAGGACACCTGGGGCCAGATTTTTCAGCAGGCCGGCAAGCAATACCGCAACCCGACCCTGGTGCTGTTCAGCAACCGCGTGAACTCGGCCTGCGGTTTGGCCACTTCAGCAACCGGGCCGTTCTACTGCCCGGCCGACCAGAAAGTGTATTTGGACATGGCGTTCTTCCAGGAGATGTCACAACGCTTTTCGGCGGCGGGCGACTTCGCCCAGGCCTACGTGATCGCTCATGAAGTCGGACACCACGTTCAGACGTTGCTCGGTGTTTCCGCGAAAATTCAGACCGCTCGCCAGCAAGGTCGGCAGATGGAAGGCGATGGTGGTTTACTGGTGCGCCAGGAACTCCAGGCCGATTGCCTGGCCGGGGTCTGGGCCAATAACGCGCAGAAACGCCTGAACTGGCTGGAACCCGGTGACATCGAGGAAGCCTTGAACGCCGCCAATGCCATTGGCGACGACCGCTTGCAGCAACAAGGTCAGGGTCGCGTCGTACCGGACTCCTTCACCCATGGCACGTCAGCGCAAAGGGTGCGCTGGTTCAAAACCGGTTTCGCCCAGGGCCAGGTCGGCCAGTGCGATACCTTTGCAGCGAAAAATTTATAAATGCATAGATGGTTGCTGGTGTTGTTGATCGCCTGCGCAAGTGCCCAGGCTGACGAGCACGGGGTCAAAGAGGTCAGCCCCGGGCGATTACTGTTGAAGGAAGGTGAGATGGCGGTGGGCCTGGGCCCGGCGCCAACGAAAATCGAGCGGGTGCTGATCATCATCCATGGTCGATTACGCAACGC
Source organism: Janthinobacterium sp. LPB2021202312-11-4 (assembly GCF_037049705.1). Lineage (NCBI taxonomy): Bacteria > Pseudomonadati > Pseudomonadota > Betaproteobacteria > Burkholderiales > Oxalobacteraceae > Janthinobacterium > Janthinobacterium sp. LPB2021202312-11-4. The sequence goes on from NZ_JBAGKV010000008.1 coordinate 39,336, forward strand.
CGAAACCTATCTTCGCAGCGGCGAGAAAGCGGCTGAAGCAGCCGGGCAAAGCGCTACGACGCTGGTGATCGCCCCGCAGTTTCTCAATGAAACGGACATCGCCCGCCATCCGATGCCGGACAGCGTACTGCGCTGGCACGGCAATGACTGGATGGCCGGCGGGTTATCCACCGGTCCGTTCCCGCTGAGTGCTTACGCGGCCCTCGATCAAATCATCGAGCGGATCAGCGATCGCAAACAATTCCCGGACGTGAAGCAAATCGTCATCGCCGGTCACTCCGGTGGCGGCCAGGTGGTTCAGCGCTACGCACTGCTGGCCCACGAACAACCGGCGCTCACCGCCGCCGGGGTGAAAATCCGTTACGTGGTGGCCAACCCGTCGTCCTACGCCTACTTCAATGAGCAGCGGCCCGTGGCGTTCGATCATGCGCGGTGCACCGGTTTCAATCGCTGGAAGTATGGTCTGACAGACCTGCCCATCTATGCCGGAGGGCAAACGCCTCAGCAGATTGAAAGCGTTTACATCAAGCGTGAGGTGATTTATCTGCTGGGGCAGCAGGATACCGACCCGCAGCATCCGGCGCTGGACAAGGGTTGCGAAGCGGAGGCACAAGGGGCTTATCGCCTGGTTCGCGGACACAACTTTTTCGATTATCTGCTGCGGCGGAATCCACAAGGGGTGAATCAGCGCCTGGTCGAAGTGCCTGGGGTCGGGCATAACGGGGATGGGATGTTTACTTCGCCTGAGGGGCAGAAGGTTCTGTTCAGTCAGTGAGTTTTTTGTTGCATGGGCTGACGCCTTCGCGGGCAAGCCTCGCTCCTACAGTTGGGAATGCATTCCCCTGTAGGAGCAAGGCTTGCCCGCGAAGGCGATTAAACAGACAACAAACTACTCAAGCCGAAAGCATCTCCCGCAACGCCATGCAATCAACCGCATGCCAATCCGCCAACTCCGGCCACGGGTTATCCGGCAAATTCACCAACACCGTCCGCGCCCCTGCCGCTCGACCGCAATCCAGGTCAAAACGGTAATCCCCAACCATCACCATCTCGCTCGCTGGCACGTTCCAGGCTTCGGCCAGTTTCAGCAAACCACCGGGATGCGGCTTGGGCGGTGCTTCGTCACGGCCCAAAACATCCTCCACCGCAAAGCAGTCGGCCAGACCGATGGCTTCAAGTGTCACGTGAGCCAACTCCCGCGCATTGCGGGTAAGAATGCCCAGGCGATAACCACGCCCGGCCAATTCGCGCACCAGTTCCACGGCTCCGGGCGCCGGTTTGGAACCCAACGCCAGGTCCCGTTCATGCTCCAGCAACCACGCATGTTTGGCGGCGGCTTCTTCGGCCGGCAATGCAGCGAGGTGGGTCAGGATGTCGTCTTCGGGCGGGATCGCCAGCGCCACGCGGATCGCCGCGAAATCATGCACGGCCACCGTCAGGGTGCCGTCCATGTCGAACACCCAGTGCCGCACCTCGGCCAGGCTCATGCCCAATCCTTGCGATGGCGAATCAGGCCTTCCTGAGTGACCGACGCCACCAGTTGCCCGGCGCGGTTGAACACGCTGCCACGGGAGAAACCACGGGAATTGCCGGCCCACGGACTGTCCATCGCGTAGAGCAACCAGTCATCGGCGCGCAGGTCCGAATGGAACCACAACGCGTGGTCGAGGCTGGCGACCTGCATGTCTTTCTGCCACACCGATTTGCCATGGGGCAGCAGCGAGGTGGTCAGCAGGCCGAAGTCCGAGGCGTAGGCCAGCAGGTATTTGTGCAGCGCCGGTGAGTCGGCCAATGCCCCGTCGGCGCGGAACCAGACGTATTTGATCGGATCCGCCGCTTGCGGGTTGTAAGGGTCTTTCTCGGTCACCGGGCGGACTTCGATCGGTTTCGGGCAGAGCAGTTTTTCGCGCATGTGCTCGGGAATCAAATGCGCGCGCTGCTGGGTGAGTTCCAGTTCCGAGGGCAGGTTTTCCGGGCCGACCACTTGGGGCATTTGGGTCTGGTGCTGGAAGCCTTCTTCGTCGTACTGGAAGGACGCGCTGCAGGTGAAAATCGGGTTGCCCTTCTGGATCGCCGTCACCCGACGGGTACTGAAACTGCCGCCGTCGCGCACCCGGTCCACCTGATACACCACTGGCAACTTGGCATCGCCCGGGCGCAGGAAATAACCGTGCATCGAGTGCACATGGCGGGTTTCTTCAACGGTCTGACTGGCCGCCGACAGGGACTGGCCGAGCACCTGGCCACCGAACAACTGACGGAACCCCAAGTCCTGGCTGCGGCCGCGGAACAGGTTTTCTTCAATCGGTTCCAGGGTCAGCAGGTCGACAAGATCTTCCAACACTTGGCTCATTCAGGCTCTCCTCACACAACGCAATGCCGCGCAGTCTTGGCTGCGGCGGTCGACTCAATTAATGGCTCAGGCCAATGGCGGCCATTGTAAACGTCCGCGCCGGCTTATCCATGCAAGGTTTGCAGCCATTGCTCACGGGTGATGCGGTACAAAACATGGTGGCGCAACGGATGATCGGCCGCGAGCCTGGGGTGGTCAAAGTCATCGGCTGAATCATGCTGCATGCCGATGGCCTGCATGACTTTCTCCGACGGCAGATTGCTGAGCGTGGTGAAGGCCACGATCTCTTTCAAGGCCAATCGGTCAAAGCCGCAGCGCAGAGCGGTCCACGCCGCCTCACTGGCATAACCCAGGCCCCAATGTTCACGCGCCAGGCGCCAGCCGATTTCGATGGCCGGGACGAACGGCGCGTCGAACGTGACCACCGCCAACCCGGTAAACCCGATGAACTGGCCGGTGTCCTTGCGCTCCAGCGCCCATAAGCCGAAACCATGCTCGGCAAAATGCCCGCGAATCCGCCCGATCAGCGACGCACTTTCCAGGCGACTCAACGCCGCCGGGAAATAACGCATCACCTGCGGGTCGGCACACATCGCCGCAAACGCCGGCAAATCCTCATCGCGCCATTGCTGCAACAGCAGTCGCGCGCTTTCGAGTTCGAGTATCGGCTCCATGTTCCCCTCCAATTCCATGCCGCGAGTCTACATCGCTGGTAGCATCCTTCACTCTTTCCTACAGGCATCTCAGATAAATCAGCCATGCCCCTGCCGTTGATCTACCACGAAGACTACAGCCCCGAGTTCCCGGCGGAGCACCGCTTCCCCATGGATAAGTTTCGCCTGCTGCGCGATCACCTGGTGGACAGCGGCCTGGTCCGGGACGCCGACCTGCTGCGACCGGAGCTCTGCCCGGCAGAGATTCTCGCCCTCGCACATGACCCTGCGTATATCGAACGCTACATGAGCGGCGAGTTGTCCCGCGAAGACCAGCGGCGCCTCGGCCTGCCCTGGAACGAAGCCCTGGCCCGGCGCACGGTGCGGGCGGTCGGTGGGTCGTTGCTGGCAGCGGAGCAGGCACTGGAACACGGGCTGGCCTGCCACTTGGCCGGCGGCACGCATCACGCCCATTACGACTACCCGGCCGGGTTCTGCATCTTCAACGACCTGGCGGTGATCAGCCATTACCTGCTGGAAAGCGGTCGTGTGAATCGGGTACTGATCTTCGATTGCGACGTGCACCAGGGCGACGGGACTGCACGCATCCTGCACAACACCCCGGACGCGGTGACCGTTTCCCTGCACTGCGAAAAGAATTTTCCTGCACGCAAAGCCGAAAGTGACTGGGACATTCCACTGCCCAAGGGCATGGGCGATGCCGAATACTTGAAAGTCGTCGATGATGCGCTCAACTATTTGCTGCCGCTCTACCAACCGGACCTGGTGCTGTATGACGCCGGGGTCGATGTGCACAAGGATGACGCGCTGGGTTACCTGAAGCTTACCGACGCAGGCGTCGCCGCCCGGGATGAAAGCGTGATGCGTCATTGCCTGGGTCGGGACATCCCGGTGGTCGGGGTGATCGGCGGTGGCTACAGCAAGGACCGCCAGGCCCTGGCCCGTCGCCACGGCATCCTCCATCACAGCGCGCAACGGGTCTGGCAGTCATCAGGTTGTCATTGATGTATGAATCTTTACCCACAATGCCTGTGGAACGGCCTGTGGATAACCTGAGTGAAAGGGCCTACAGCCCATGCTGCGTATAGCGTGCAGAGTGCTGGTTGTTTTTTGATCACTCTGTTGAACACATCACAAATCCAATGTGGGCTTGCTCGCGAATACGGTATATCAGGCAACACAGATGTCGACTGACACTCCCCCTTCGCGAGCAAGCCCGCTCCCACAGGGAATGTGTGCTGATAGAATGCGCCGCTTATTCCGCCACGCCGCAGCTCTCGCCATGACCCAATCCGCCGCCCTCCCCCCTCACGTCGCCATCATCGGCGGCGGCCCCGCCGGCCTGATGGCCGCCGAGGTGCTGAGCCGGGCCGGGATCAAAGTCGATTTGTACGACGGCATGCCCTCAGTGGGGCGAAAATTCCTGCTGGCCGGGGTCGGTGGCATGAACATCACTCATTCCGAAGCCTACCCGGCGTTCCTCTCGCGCTACGCCGAACGCGCGCCACAGATCGCCCCGCTGCTACGGTCCTTCGGCGCCGAGGCGTTGTGCCAGTGGATTCACGACTTGGGTATTGAAACCTTTGTCGGCAGCTCCGGGCGGGTTTTTCCTACCGACATGAAAGCCGCGCCCCTGCTGCGTGCCTGGCTCAAACGCCTGCGCGATGGCGGCGTCGTTATCCACACCCGCCATCGCTGGCTAGGTTGGAATGACCACGGCGAGTTACGCATCGACAGCCCCGAAGGCGAAATCACCATCAAACCCGACGCCACCCTGCTCGCCCTCGGCGGCGGCAGTTGGTCGCGCCTGGGGTCGGACGGCGCCTGGATGCAGCCACTGGAACAACGCGGCGTAGGACTGGCGCCGCTGCAGCCGAGCAATTGCGGCTTCGAGGTGCAGGCCTGGAGCGAATTGATGGTCGGAAAATTCGCCGGAGCGCCGCTGAAAAATATCGCCATTGGGTTGAACGACGACATCCCGCGTCTTGGGGAGTGTGTGATCACCGCCACAGGCATTGAAGGCAGCCTGATCTACGCCCTCTCCGCCCCGATCCGCGAAGCGATCAATCGCCACGGTTCAGCGACGGTGCACATCGACCTGTTGCCGGGCCGGCCTGTGGATAAAGTTGAGGCGGCGCTGAGAAAACCGCGCGGCTCGCGCTCGATGTCCAAACACCTGCACAGCCAAATCGGGCTCGACGGGGTGAAAGCGGCATTGCTAAGAGAGCTGACCGACGCCGAATGCTTTGCCGATCCGGCCTTGTTGGCCAAAGCGATCAAGGCGTTGCCACTGACGCTGGTGAAAACCCGTCCACTGGACGAAGCCATCAGCACTGCGGGCGGTGTGACGTTCGAGTCGATGGATGAGCGCTTGATGCTCAAGCAACTGCCTGGCGTGTTCTGCGCGGGGGAAATGCTGGATTGGGAAGCACCGACGGGCGGCTATTTGCTGACGGGGTGTTTTGCCAGCGGGCGGGCGGCGGGGCTGGGGATGGCGGAGTGGCTGCGGCGTAAGGGCTGAAGACTGCGGCGCGGCCTTCGCGAGCAAGCCCGCTCCCACACTGGATCTCGGGTGTTCACAAATAATGTGTTCACAAAAGACCCCATGTGGGAGCGGGCTTGCTCGCGAAGGCGCCTTAACAGACGCCGACCATCATCAAGGCTTCTTCTTACGCGGCCCCGTGTTAAACACCGGCACTTTTCGTACAGGCTTGAGCGAAGGTTCTACCGCCGAGGCATCCCCGCTCTCTACCCATTTGCCCAGGTTGCGCTTGCCGCCACCGGAGGTCTTGGGCTTCTTCGGTTTTTTCGGTTTCTTGACAACCTGGCCAGTGGAATCGGTATCCGGCACCCGGTGTTCAGGTTCGAAATCCTGTTCGGTCTGACGGGTCAACGTCTGACGGGTCAGCATCTCGATGGCCGACAGCTGATTCACTTCATCGGCGCACACCAGGGAAATTGCCTCGCCGGTAGCACCCGCACGACCGGTACGGCCAATGCGGTGGATGTAGTCCTCGGCCACGATTGGCAGGTCAAAGTTGACCACCAACGGCAAGTCTTCGATGTCCAGACCACGGGCCGCGACGTCGGTGGCCACCAGAATCTGAATTTCGCTGGCCTTGAACCGATCCAGCGCCCGCTGACGGGTCGCTTGAGGCTTATCGCCATGGATGCCGTCGGCGTTGATGCCCAGGCCCTGGAGTTTTTCCACCAGCGCGTCCACGCCGTTGCGGGTCTTGGCGAATACCAGCACCTGCTTCCACTTGCCCTTGCGCAGCAAATGAATGAACAACTCCGGCTTGCGCTTCTTGTCGACCACTACCACCCATTGCTTGACGGTGTTGGCCGCGACATTGCGCGGGCTGACTTCGATGCTCAGCGGATCGTTGAGCATTTGCCCGGCCAGCAAGCGAATCGCATCGGAGAACGTCGCGGAGAACAACAGCGTCTGACGTTGCTTCGGCAATACGCGGTAAATATTCCCCAGTTCTTCGGAGAACCCCAGGTCGAGCATGCGATCGGCTTCGTCGAGGGTCAGGGTTTGCAGTTGATTGAACTTGAGGGCCTTCTGGCGATACAGGTCGAGCAAACGCCCCGGGGTCGCCACCAGCACGTCCACACCTTTGCGCAGTTTCATCATTTGCGGGTTGATGCTGACGCCGCCGTACACCGCGTAAGTCGTCAGCGGCAGGTTCTCGGCGTACTGGCGCACGGCTTCGTGAACCTGTTCGGCCAGTTCGCGGGTCGGCACCAGGATCAGGGCGCGTACCGAGTTGGAGGCCACTTTCGGCCCTTCCATGGCCAGCAACTGCAGCAGCGGCAGCGCGAAACCGGCGGTCTTGCCGGTGCCGGTCTGGGCCGCAGCCATCAGGTCGCGACCGGCCAGCACCGCCGGAATGGCTTGCGCCTGGACCGGCGTAGGTGTCTGGTAGCCGAGCGTCTCGAGAGAGCGCAGCAAGGGTTCGATCAGGCCAAGGGAGGCGAAAGTCATGGGATTACCGTAGGAAAAATCGGAGCGGGCGTGCAATGGCGCGCAGTTTACCCTAATTCACACGGGATTCTGTCGGCGCCACCACCGCAGGTCGCTCAGGCCCTCGCCGCCACTGTGGCAAACCGATCAACACTACGGCGCTGATGATCACCGCCATGGCAATCGCCTCCTCGATGCCGATGGTTTCGCCGACAAACACAATCCCCAGCAATACCGCCACCGCCGGGTTGACGTAGGCATAACTGGTGGCCGCCGCCGGACGCACATTTTTCAACAGGTACATGTAGGCGTTGAAGGCGATGATCGAACCGAAACCGATCAGGTAGGCCAGCGCTGCCCAGCCTTCCATCGGCGGCACGCTGTCCAGATGTTCGCCGCTGACCGCACTGCCGATCAGCAATACGACGCCGCCCACCAGCATTTCCACGGCACTGGCCATCGCGCCCTGGGGCAGCGGCAAGTGTTTGCTCCACACCGAACCGAAGGCCCAGGTCGCGGCGGCAAACACCAACAATGCCGCGCCCAGCGGGCTCGATTGCAGGTTGGAACCGAGGTTGAGCATGGCGATGCCGATCAGCCCGAGCACAATCCCGGCCCATTCGAGCCGGGTATTACGCGCGCCCCAGAAATAGCCGCAGAGCAAGGTAAACAGCGGCACCGTCGCCACCGCCAGGGCCGCAACACCAGAGGCCACCCCCGTGTGCTCGGCCACGCTCACCGCGCCGTTACCGAAACTGAGCAGCAAAATCCCGATCATCCCCGCCGCTTTCCACTGCACCCAGGTCGGTGCCGGCGCCCCGCGCCAGCGCAGGAACGCGTACATCAACGTCCCGGCAATCACGAAGCGAATACCGCCGAGCATCAACGGCGGCCAGTACTGCACGCCGATACGGATGACCAGATACGTCGAGCCCCAAATCACGTACAACGCGAAAAAAGCGGCGATCAACGGCAAGGGGAAGCGACGTAAGCCAGGCATGGGCAGCTCGAAAGGCAAGACAAGGAGACCGGACAGTTTAGAAAGGCCAAGCGGTAAAAATAAGTTACAAAACCTGTTTATAGCGCCGGTACACTTTTCAACGCGCGCCGATCAGCGCGTGCCGTCGGGGCCGTTGGAAGGAAATGGCAAATAGCGATCCCGCAGGAGCCCGTAGGAGCTGTCGAGTGAAACGAGGCTGCGATCTTTTGACTTTGATTTTCAAGATCAAGATCAAAAGATCGCAGCCTCGTTTCACTCGGCAGCTCCTACGGGGGGTCAGTGGGGAGGTCAGAATCCGCGCACGCCGCTGTATCCGGCGCCCAGCAAGCACGGCATATCTTTTAAACGAACCCAGGGTTCTGTCCGCCAATGCAGCAGGCTTAACGTTCCGCCCGCCCATTCCATCAAGCGCAGACTTGGCGTTTGATGCGAAACGGCGCCAGCACCGTCGCGCAGCATCGGCATTACATGGTGGGTCAGCCAACGCCGCAGATGCCGGTTCTCCGGGCAGTAGTGGTAGACCAGCATCGCGTAAACGCCGGACTCGCTGAGCATCAAGGTTTCCTGGGGTTCATCGTTGCCAGACAAACACATCATGCGGCGCTGATCGGCGTCGAGTTTGAGGGCTTGTCGGCCGTTGATATCCACGCCCATTAACCGACCAATATCCCGGGCGCAGAACCACGCTTCCGCGTGCAGTAAAAGTGCTCGCAACTGGATGTGATGGCGGATGAAGGTTTGGGGGATGAAGTGAGTTGGGGGATTTGGGGTAATTTTGACCATTCGAATGTCCTAACAAAAAGTTGGAGCTACCGGCATCACTTGCAGATGATGGGTGGCAGCTGTGTGCAGGTCTGCAAGACCGAGTGTTAGGCACCTCGGCAGACCCGAAGGTCTCCCGCACACAGCTACCATAAATCGATGGTCACTAATTAAAGCGACGCGATTATAGGTGCGCTGTATGCGCCTAACAAACTCTCGGCGGGCTTGCAGTCCCGATCACTGCATTGGCAGCGACGGTCGAAAGGTTATCGATGCCCCGGATCAGGGGCAAGACAGACAATCCCTATTATTCGGTAGGACCGATCATCGAATCGGAGGCGTCGTTAAACACACCACACAACGGACACGTTGGGGCAACTGGAAGGATGGTCGTGAGGCGGATGACGCCTTCGCGGGCAAGCCTCGCTCCTACAGATTCGAGGCGATCGCGAATGTCGAGCACACCATAAATCTGTAGGAGCGAGGCTTGCCCGCGAAGAGGCCCGCCAGCCAAACGCAAAAGATCGCAGCCTTCGGCAGCTCCTACGGGATAACGCGTTCCCCTGTAGGAGCTGCCGAAGGCTGCGATCTTTTGATCTTGCCCTTAAAACCCGCGATGACGCTTCAGATGCTCATTGATTTTCGCCGCCGGCACTTTCTGCAAGCTAACCAGCAAATCATGGGACAACTCCCGCAACCCATGCTGTTGGCGCAGTTGCTCAGCCAAGTGCGTCGTCAGGTTGGCCGCCATCTCCGCATCCGCCATCGCCCGGTGAGCCTTGCCGGTGTTGGGCAGGCTGGCGAAAGTCGTGAGGGTCCCGAGTTTGTGATTCGGCGCCGCCGGCATCAACCGCCGCGCCAATAACAGCGAGCAGGCAAAGTTCTGCAACCGCGTGCGTTTGATGCGCCCCAGTTCAAAGTCCCAGAACTTCTGGTCGAACGCGGCGTTGTGCGCCAGCAGCGGTGTGGTGCCGACGAACTCGTTAACCTCATTCATCACCTGCTCGGCCGACGGCGCGGTGCGCAGCATGGCGTTGCTGATGCCGGTGAGTTGTTCGATGAAGGCCGGTACGCGCACGCCGGCGTTCATCAGGCTCTGGTAACGCTCGACGATGCGCCCCTGTTCGAGGATCACCACGGCGATTTCCGTGGCCCGGCAACTGCTGCTCGGGGAGATCCCGGTGGTTTCAAAGTCGATGACGGCTATGCGTTCCAAACCTGTGTCTACTCCGTAAAAATCAATTCTTGAGCAGCAACGCGCCTTCGATCGGCACGTAGCGGCTGGCGGCGCGGATCAGCGAATTGGCGGTCAGGCCCGGCACGCCGTAAGCCACGGCTTGCACGCCGTGTTTGCTGATGATGCGCTCCAGCAGCATGTCGAAATCACCGTCGCCGGAGGCCAGCACCACTTCGTCGACGTGATCGGCGGCGTCCATGATGTCGAGGGTGATGCCCACGTCCCAGTCGCCCTTGGCCGAGCCGTCGCTGCGCTGGATGTAGGGCTTAAGCTTCACGGTGAAGCCGAGGTTGCGCAGGATCTGCTGGAACTGCTGCTGTTTGCTGTCACCGCGATCGATCGCGTAGGCATAGGCCTCGACGATCTCGCCCTGTTTGCTGATATCAGCCCACAACGCGGCGTAGTTGAAGTGACAACCATAGGCCTGGCGCACGGTGTAATAAAGGTTCTGGACGTCGGCAAACACTGCGATTTTTTTCACCGTGCATCCTCATGAGCGCACAAGCGCGCGGGCAAGATCAGGCCCCAGGCCCGAAAAGTTGCCCAGTATGCCAGCGCGGAGGATTGTTCTGCGAATAATCAGCCCGGGGGCGCTTGCACGCCCCGGACGAGTGGCAGGTCAGACGAAGGAGTCGTCGTCATCGCCGCCGAAGAACGATGAACTGTCATCGTTGTTGTAGTCGGTGTCGGCAAAGCCGCCCTGATCGTTGGCGTCATTGCCGGCCATGCGCTGGTCGTTGCCCCAGTCATTGCCGCTGTGATCGTTGACCTGGGCCGGTTCTTCCTTGATGACTTCGACGATTTCCTGCGGTTGCTGATGGCCGCGGAACAGGCTGCTGATGCCTTCTGCCAGCATCACGCCACCGGCCACTCCGGCCGCGGTTTTCAGCGCACCGCCGAGGAAACCGCTGCCCACCGGGGCTTGCTGTTGCGGCGCGTAGTTCTGCTGCGGGGCGCCGTAGTTCTGTGGCGGCGCACCGAAGTTTTGCTGGGGTGGTTGCGAATTGAACGATGGCCGGGCCGGTTCACGCCAGCCGCCGGTCGACGGCGGCGGGCTTTGGGTGGGGGCCGGTTGCGGATCGCGGGAGCCGCCGAAGATGCTCGACAGGAAGCCGCCACCGCTGGGGGCCGGCGCTGAAGCCTGGGCCTTGGCCTGTTGAAGGTCAGCCTGCAATTGCTGGATTTGCTGGGCCTGTTGTTTGTTCTGCTCATCGAGGCTTTTGATCGCAGCCTCTTGCACCAGAATCGCCTGGGTCATGAAATAGCCCGCAGCAGGCTGGCGAGTCAGGTGCTCCTTGATCCGCGCCTCGGCCTGGGCGTCGCGCGGGGCTGAATCCGTTTCGGCCTGTTGCAGCCGGGAAAACAGTCCATCGATCAGGGTTTGTTCTTCGCTGTTCATGGCGACCTCGTAGATTGCCGGGAATATCGTCGCCCTCATCCACGGTGGACAAGGTGCTCACCAGTAATGGGGCTGATACAGGATGTTTCAATGGTCTTTACCGAACGTTTACGTTTGCGCCCCCCGGCGCATCATCGGTTAAAGTGACGCACTGCTTTTAACCTGCGATAGCGACTGATGAATCCGTTCGATGTACTGCGTGACTCCTTGTATTTCTTCAAGCGTAATCTGGGCCAGATCGTGCGGCTGTGCCTGCCGCTGGTGATCCTTGAGGCGTTCTTGCAACAACTGGTGGACAACGCCGCCGGCCCCGAGGGGTTTCCCGGTTACAGCGTGATCGTCGGTTTGCTGGTGTATCCGCTGTACACCGCCGCGCTGATCCTGTTTCTCGACGCCCGCAGCCGTGGCGAATCGCCGCGCATTCGTGATTTGCTGAGCACCGCCGCGACGATGTGGCCGCGTTTCGCCCTGCTCACTGCCCTCAATACCGTGTTGATCCTGATTGGTTTGTCGCTGTATTTCCTGCCGGGCCTGTGGCTGATGGTGACACTCGCGTTCGCCGAGTACCTGCTGGTGTTGCGCGGCATGGCGCCGCTGGCGGCGATGAAAGAAAGCATGCGCCTGACCCGTGGGCACTTCCTGCGCATTCTGCTGTGCATCCTGTGTGTGATGGTGCCGTTGTGGTTGCTCAAGGGCGCCAGTTTCGAGGTCTACCCCGAGCCGCAAAACCCGGTGCTCGGCTTGCTGATCGACAGCGCCCACAGCTTCCTGCAACTGTTCACCAGCGTGGTGCTGTTTCGCCTGTTTATGCTGATCGGCGACAAGCCTGAGCAAAACGACCGCGCAGCCTGACCGCGCAGCCGTTGGGCGCAGGCGCCGCACTCGGGTATGCTCGGGGTCATCTTTGTAACGCTATAAGCCGAGCCATGACCCGTCTACTGCGCTACACCCTGTTAATTGTGCTGATTGTCCTCGGCCTGATCGGCCTGCTGATCTACAGCGTGACCTGGCGCCCCGACGCCAAGGAAGTGTTGCCGGTCAGTTGCAACGCCAAGGCACCGACCCTGGTGCCCGGCCAGGCGTTGAAAGTCATGACCTGGAACGTCCAGTACCTGGCGGGCAAACGCTATGTGTTCTGGAACGACCTGGCCCAGGGCGACGACGAAAAACCCACGCTGGAAGACATGGCGTTCAGCCTCGACGAAGTGGCGCGGGTGATTCGCGACGAGCAACCGGACATTGTGCTGTTGCAAGAACTCGACGACGGCGCCAAGGCCAGCGATTACCAGGATCAGTTCAAGTTGTTGCAGGAACGGGTCGCCGACCTCTATCCATGCACGGCCCACGCCTTCGACTGGAAAGCTGACTTCGTCCCGGAGCCGCACATTTTCGGCAGTGTCGGCCGGCAACTGGCGACGCTGAGTCGCTATCAGGTCGAACATGCCGAACGCCTGCAATTGCCAGTGGCGCCGGCCAACTTCATCAGCCGTCAGTTCAAACCGAAAAACGCCTTGTTGGTCACTTATCTGCCGTTAAGCGATGGTGGGCAGATTGCGGTGCTCAACACGCACCTGGACCGCGCCCTCCAGCCGGACGACACCCTTCAAGCCCAAGTGACAGCGGTGGCCAAGGTGCTCGACAAATACGAAAGTCGCGGTACGCCGTGGTTGATTGGCGGGGATTTCAACCTGTTGCCGCTGGGCCAGTATCGACGCCTGCCCACCGAGCAACGCACGCCCTACGTCGCCGACAGTGCGCTGCATGTGCTGTGGGACAAATACCCGATGATCCCCACCAACAACGAAGCCAGTGGTATCGATCGGGCGCAATGGCTGACCCATTACCCGAACGATCCCGGTTTGAACGGCCCGGACCGCACCGTCGATTACCTGTTCTACAGCCCTCGGATCAAACGGGTCGAAGCGACGGTGAGGCAGGACGATACGTTGCGCATCTCCGATCATTTGCCGGTGATTGCACGGTTCCTGTTGCCTGCCGCGCCCTAAAAGATCGCAGCCTTCGGCAGCGCCTGCATGGCATGCGAATACCTGTAGGAGCTGCCGAAGGCTGCGATCTCTTGACCTTCAGCTTTTACGCGGTTTGATCCGTGCCGTCGCCTCGGCCACCAACGGATCATCCGGCCAATAATGCTTCGGATAACGCCCCTTCAAATCCTTCTTCACCTCGGCGTAGGTGCTGCGCCAGAAGTTCGCCAGGTCCTGCGTCACCTGCACCGGCCGCCGCGCCGGGGACAGCAGATGCAATTTCACCACTTGCCGGCCGCCGGCGATGCGCGGGGTTTCGGCCAGGCCGAACAGTTCCTGCAAGCGCACCGCCAGAATCGGCGGCTGCTCGCTGTAGTCCAGGCGAATCGATGAACCGGACGGCACACTCAGATGATGCGGCGCCAGTTCATCCAGCCGTTGCGGCAACGGCCACGGCAGCAGGTTATGCACAATGCTCGACAGGTCCAGATTGGCGAAGTGACTGAGACGCGAGACTTTGCCCAGGTACGGCATCAACCAGTGTTCGAGGTTTTTAAGCAGCGCGGCGTCGCTGACATCCGGCCATTCACTTTCAGCCTTTGCGCCAAGGTCGAGCTGACGCAACAACGCCACCCGCGCCTGCCACTGCCGCAGCTCCGGGGTCCACGGCAACAGCTCCAGGCCTTTGCGCCGCACCAGGTTGACCAGCGCCTGGCTGCGGGCGGTTTCGTCGAGGCCGGTCAAGGGTTCGCGGCTGAGGATCAACTCGCCGACCTTGCGCTGCCGCTCGGCCCGCAACACGCCTTCGCGTTCGTCCCAGTCCAGTTGATCGACGCAGCGCACCTGCTCGTCCAACACCGAATCGAACAACGCCGGATCGAAATCCGCCGCCAGGTAAATCCGCTCTTCACGCTGACCCTGCCGACTGCCCAGATCGGCAATCACCAACCACGGCTGTTTCATCAAACTGTCGGCCTCGGCGAACAACGCCGCCCGGCCATTGGCCAACCGATACTCCGCGCCACCGGCCCGCCGCTGCTGCGCGACGCGATCCGGATAGGCCAACGCCAACAATGCGCCGAGCCAACGCGGGTGATCCGGATCGCTGACCGGCGCCGAGGCCTTACCGCGCAAGTAACCACGATATTGCCGCGCCAGTTGCCGAGCCCGCTGCACGCCGCCCTGGGCACCGCGTGCGGCACGCTCTTCGCCGGACAACAGCGCCAATCGGCTGTGCAGATCCGCCCCGGCACCGCGCAAGATATCCCGCTCACCGAGCAGGGCCGCAACGTCGCACGCCATGTCCGCCAACCCGAGCGCCTGACCGCGCAACAGCAAATGGCCGATCCGTGGATGCGCCGGCAACTCGGCCATGGCCTGGCCATGACGGGTCAGCGCTTCGCCGTCCAGTGCGCCGAGGCGATCGAGCAGGTCCTGCGCCTGTGCATACGCGGCGGCGGGCGGTACGTCGAGCCATACCAGTTGCCCCGGCGCGACGCCCCAGCGACCGAGTTGTAACGCGAGACCGGCGAGGTCCGCCGAAAGAATTTCCGCACTGGCGTACGCCGCCAATTGTTCGTGCTGATCCTGCGACCACAGGCGATAACACACGCCAGGCTCCAGACGCCCGGCCCGGCCGGCGCGCTGGGTGGCGCTGGCGCGGGAGATGCGCTGGGTGTCGAGGCGGGTCATGCCGCTGCCGGGGTCGAAACGCGGTACTCGCGCCAACCCGGCGTCAATCACCACGCGCACGCCGTCGATGGTCAGGCTGGTCTCGGCGATGTTGGTGGCCAGCACCACTTTGCGTTTGCCGGCCGGGGCCGGATCGATGGCGGCGCGTTGCGCGGCCAGATCCAGTTCGCCGTGCAACGGGCACAGCAGCACCTGCGTGCTCTCGCCCAAGGCATCGGCGAGTTGTTGATGCACGCGACGGATTTCCGCTTGCCCCGGCAGAAACACGAGCACGCTGCCGGTTTCGTCATTCAAGGCTTCGAGGACGGTTTGCACCAGACGCGGCTCGATGAACTCGCCGGGCTGGAATGGTCGGCCCCAGCGCATCACCACCGGGTACATCCGGCCTTCGCTGCGCAGGATCGGCGCGTCATCAAGCAACCCGGCCAGGCGTTCGCCTTCCAGGGTGGCCGACATCAGGAGGATTTTCAGCGGTTGATCTTCGCGAAACAGTTCCCGGCCATTGAGGCTCAGGGCCAGCGCCAGGTCGGCGTCGAGGCTGCGTTCGTGAAACTCATCGAAGATCAGCAAACCGACGCCGTCCAGCGCCGGATCATCCTGCAAGCGCCGGGTAAGAATGCCTTCGGTGACCACTTCGATGCGGGTGGTGGGCCCGACTTTGCTGTCGAGGCGAATGCGATAGCCGACGGTTTCCCCGACCTTCTCACCCAGCTCACTGGCCAAGCGCTCCGCCGCCGCCCGCGCCGCCAGGCGACGGGGTTCGAGCATCAGAATCGTCTGCCCCGCCAGCCACGGCTCATGGAGCAAGGCCAACGGCACGCGGGTGGTTTTACCGGCGCCGGGCGGTGCTTCGAGCACGGCTTCGTGGCGTGTCGCCAAGGCTTCACGCAGGGCGGGTAAAACGTCGTCAATCGGCAAAGAAATCATGCTGGCTCCCAGGCAAGCCGCGCAGTATAACGACGAAGCACTCGGCCCAAGCAGCCGGGTGTTCAGAAACTAGAGATTGAATGCGCTGCGTATCCGTCCCGCAACGTCCACCAACGTCACTCCACGTAGCCCGATGGCTTTCAGGTCAACGCTCAGGGAAGGCATGACATTCAGAAACTGCCGCAGGTCTTGCGCGATGCTTTCAGGCAGATCGATTTGAGTCTCCGCCGACAGCAGGCCAGACAGAACAATGATGTCCTTTAGATGTTTACCGCTCTTGCGAGCAGCATTCGGCTCTTCGCACTCCGGGCGGCTGAGATTGCTCCATGCCTGTGCCTTGAGCGGGATCAGTCGATCGGCACCGATATAGGAAAGATCTTCGGTGTCATTGCGCCCCGCCACGATGAATGCGTAATAGGCGTCGTCGAGCAAAATGGCGGACAGATCGGAAATATCTCCGTCTACTGGTAGTGGCGTCAGATGTGCGTCTCCTGGCAGCAGTAACCCTTCCGGGGCTCGCGAGAACAACTCCAGAAGTACGGGGTAGCGGTCATCGGTGGGATTGCCGAATCTGTAGCGCCTGGTCGGCCCATCAAGCGCCTGACGTTCCGTGTAACCTCCACGTCTTACAAACGCCCAGAATTCAGCACCGAACACGTTATCCAAAGCCTCAATGATCAGAACGATGTCCAGATCCCGTGTCGCCCGAAACGTAATGCCAGCTTCTTCAAGTGTCAGGCTAGCCGCAACGCCGCCAATGAGTACATATCGATCACCGTAGCCGGCGAAGGCTGCGCGAAAGGTATCCAACCCTTTTACCATTCGATCTTCTCCATCATTTCATCAAGACTGATCTGGACTCTGTCGTCCGCGTCGTCCCTCAGGCTGAGAAAGAGAGAGAAGGGATCAACGCACTGGCTCGACACTGGAACACAGGTTTCGCCGCGACTGTGATCAGGTGAGTAACTCCAGATTTCAATCTTGAATAGTGCGTTATCGAACGGGTCGACTTCTTTGCGGCCCGAACGCCGAAGCTCCAGGTCCCATTCTTCTTTAGTGAACGCGATAACCGGGATCGACGGCTTTTCCAGCAGGGACATGTTGCTGAGCGCCGATAGCCCGGCTGTTCGCTGTACCGAAGGCTGCCAGTCGGAATAAACCACACGTTTTACCGGGCTCTGCATCAAGGGCAGGGCTGTTTCCCAGAGGGTTTTCGCAGGCGCGACAAATCGCCAGCGCGGTGACTTTTCATTGACGACGGGCTCTATCAACCCGAACGATTGAAACTCTTTCATCGCCCTCGACGTGGTCATTTTGGAGTACCGCTCCAGATCAGCCAGGTCTACACCTCGAAACAAATAATCCTCATCCCAGCCACGAATAATGGCTCCGATGAGCAACGCCTGGCTCGCAGGGCTCAGGGCGTTTTTTTCGAGCGGTCGGCTTCTATAGAACTCGCGTAGATCCAATCCAAGTCGTGGAGCAAAAAGCTGATTGCCAGGCACAACGAACTCAATACCGGATTCGATAAGACGTTTGCGTTCAAAAGATTTAAGCGCGCCGGTCGCATAGAGAATTGGGTGATCTACGGTTTTTTTCAGGATATCGAGGTGCTTGCGGATCTTCGCCGCATTCTCAAAAGGTTCGTGAGCAAGCAGCACAAGGATCTCGCAACCAAAAAGCGTCACGGTGTCGAAGGCGTATTCATCCAACAGATAGAAAGGTAACCCCTTGGACTTCGCCCAGCGTTTGATCTCGGGCCTGGCCCCGAAAATCGACTCGAAGTAATTTTGAATTTCTTGTCGGCTGGTTTTCATTGCGGCGCCTAGTAACATGGTTTTCGCACAGTAACAGCGAAGATGTTACCGAGCAATTAACGCGTTACCCTGATCAAGATCAGTGTGTGTCGCCAAGGCTTCACGCAGGGCGGGTAAAACTTCGTCTATCGGCAAAGAAATCATGCTGGCTCCCAAACAGAGGGCCGAGTATAACGGCGAACTGCCAAGCGTTTGTCGCGGTCCTAATTCATATCGACGACACTTCGTTTATTGATGACTCAGGAGATTTTCCATGCGTGTTCCTTTTCGCCTGATTGGCGGTGTACTGGTCGCCACCCTGCTGACCCAGGTAACGGCCTGCGGTTCGATTTTCTACCCCGATCGTCGCGGCCAGATCGATGGCAAGATCGACCCGGCCATCGCCGTGCTCGATGCCGTGGGCCTGCTGTTCTACATCATCCCTGGCCTGATCGCCTTCGCCGTGGACTTCACCACCGGGGCGATTTATTTCGAACCGGGCAAGACCGCGCAAGTGGCACCGGAAAAACTCAAAGAAGCCATCGGCTCGGACGGCCAGGTCGATAACCGCAAGTTGCAGACTATTCTTGAAACCGAACTGGGCCGCAGCTTCCCGCTGGACGACCCACGCCTGATCCAGCACAAGGGCAGCACCCAGCAGTTGGCCATGTTCGGCCTGCAACCTGCCGCGTAATCCGTGCCCTTAAAGGAAAAGCCGCACCTATGACCACCAGCCCCGAACACGCCCGTCTATTGCGGCTGGCGACCCGCGCCTCCGTGGCGGTGGCGTGCACGTTGATCATCGCCAAAGCCATCGCCTGGTGGCTGAGTGGCTCGGTGAGCATGCTCGCCGGGCTCACCGACTCGGCACTCGACGGCATCACCTCGCTGCTTAATCTGCTGGCGGTGCATTACGCCTTGCGCCCGGCCGATGACGATCATCGTTACGGCCACGGCAAGGCGGAATCGCTGTCGGGCATGGCCCAGGCGTTGTTTATCGGCGGCAGTGCGGTGTTGATTGCGTTGCAGGCCTTCGAGCGGTTGAAGCACCCGGAACCGGTCGGCGCGCCGTGGATCAGCATCGGGGTGATCCTCTTTTCCCTTGTCCTGACCCTGGCGTTGCTGATGCTGCAACACCGGGTGATTCGCGAAACCGGCTCCAACGCGGTGCGCGCCGACTCGCTGCATTACCGCTCCGACATGATGCTCAACGGCAGCATTCTGGTGGCGCTGGTATTGGCCGGGTTCGGCTGGCATCAACTCGACGCCTGGTTCGGTTTGGGGATTGCCGCGTACATCCTTTGGAGCGCGGTGCAAATCGCCCGGGAAAGTTTTGCGGTGCTGATGGATGAAGAACTGCCACCGGACGTGAGCCAGCACATGCTGGAACTGGCCTGTAGCGTACCGGGGGTGTTGGGCGCGCATGATTTGCGCACGCGGATTTCCGGCAATCACTGGTTTGTGCAGTTGCACCTGGAGTTGCCGGGGGAGCTGACGCTGTCAGTGGCTCATGGCATCAGCGATCAAGCCGCCGATGCGATTCACGCCGCTTACCCGCGAGCCGAAGTGCTGGTGCACGCCGACCCGCAGGAAGTGGTCATGGCCGCGAAGGCTTAGAAGCTCACCTGATAACCGCGACTGCTCAGGCAGTTGCCCTCGGCCTGGCGGTAGGCTTGCACCACCGACGGGTCGGGTTGGTAAGTCGCGGTTTGCGGGTTGAAGCCACTCTGCTGCACGGCGTACTGCGAGCAATCGTAACCGTCCTGAGCGATCTGCTCTTGGGACTGACCGTTGGCGGGATACGCCGTCACGTCATAGCCGTTGCTGGCAGGTTGCGGTTGCGGCGCGCCGACGGGCGGCTCGACCACCACATAATCCTGAGTGCTTTCTTCGTAGGCGTAGTAAGAACCGGCCGCGAGGAACAACAACGCACCGCCGATCCACACTTCACGGGCGTAATCGGGCATGTAATGCACGCGAATCCCGCGCGGTGGCTGCACTACGACATAACGCGGACCTTGCGGGCGATACCAGTAGCCGCCGGAGTAGAAGTAATCCTGGCCACGGTACGGCACGCGGAAGTTGCGATCCGGGAAACGATCGACCATCTGACCGGGACGATACTGCGGGCCTGGACCCCAACCGTTGCCGTGCCCGCTCGGGCGACCTTCCCAGCGATGATCATCGGGACGCGGCCCCTGATTGCCGTTCTGCCAGTGCTGGTTGTTATCGTTGCGGCGCGGGATGTCCTGATAGTTGCCGTAGCGCGGTTGCTGGGTCTGGCGCACGGTGTCGGGCCGGCCCTGGATCGGCAGGCTGTTGGCGGGCAGTTGCGGCGGTGGCGGTGCAGGTCGAACCTGGGTGGCGGCATCGTGCGGCTGACGATTCTGCCATTGGCCGCCGTTCTGATTCTGGCCGTTGTGCTCGAACTGGCGGCTATTGTCGCCACGAATGACTTCGTTGTTCTGCGGGCGCGGCTGATTCTGCTGCGGATTGTTTTGCGGACGCGGCTGATTATTCTGTTGCGGCGCGTTTTGCGGGCGTGGCTGGTTATTGCCGCCATGGCCCTGCTCGTTGCGCTCATGATCCCGCCCGTGCGGTACGTTATCGGGACCATGGTTTTGCGGCTCATCGGCGAGCGATTGCGCAGTGAC
Organism: Janthinobacterium sp. LPB2021202312-11-4; assembly: GCF_037049705.1. Classification (NCBI taxonomy): domain Bacteria; kingdom Pseudomonadati; phylum Pseudomonadota; class Betaproteobacteria; order Burkholderiales; family Oxalobacteraceae; genus Janthinobacterium; species Janthinobacterium sp. LPB2021202312-11-4. The sequence continues at coordinate 59,785 of NZ_JBAGKV010000008.1, forward strand.
ACTTACACACAGCAAACCAACACCGGCCAAACGCCAGATGCGCGACTTCATGCTTTTCCTCACTGCGGGTTAGGGCCTGTACGTAAGACTGAAAAAGCACAGGCCGGTTCTGCAACAGGTTATCAGTTGCGCAACTTATTTATTGAGGGCCGCTTTCTTTAGACGATGAAAAATCGCACGCCATAAAAAAGGGAGACCCGTCGGCCTCCCTTTGAGAACTTCGTCCGTGCTCAACGCTTATGACGTTGGCTCACCTCACGCCGTCTTCTGGACAGTGTGCAGCTCGGAGGCCGGCACATCCCCGGTGGGGGTGGCGGCCGCGACAGGCCTGATTGGGCGAGTCGCTTTGGACTGTTTGTCCGAGCAGTGATTCTGGTGATAAGCATAGGCTTGGGGCGCAGGCAGAGGATTGCGAAGATTGCTCAAATAAACATGACTTGCGCAATTTTTAACCCTGGATAGATAATCCGCCGCAATAGTTATGACAAAGGCCTGATTGATGAGCAAACTCGACCGATACGACCTGAGCATTTTGGCGGAATTGCAACGCGACGCGCGCATCTCCAACCAGGAGCTGGCCGAACGCATCGGCCTGTCGCCTTCACCGTGCTCGCGCCGGGTCAAACAGCTGGAAGACGACGGCTACATCTCCCGCCAGGTTGCCCTGCTCGACCGCAAGATGCTCGGCCTGAGCCTGACGGCCTACGTCTTGATCGGCATGGACCGCCACACGCCCGAGCGTTTCGAAAACTTCGAAGCGGCGATCCGCACCTTGCCGCAGGTGCTGGAATGCAGCTTGGTGACGGGGATGGATGCGGATTATCAGCTCAAAGTGGTGGTGCCGGACATGGACCACTATCAGAAACTGCTGCTGGGGCACCTGACCCGGATTGAAGGCGTGACGAGCGTGCGGTCGAGTTTTGTGCTGAACCAGGTGCTCAACAGCACCGAACTGCCGTTGACTCACCTGCGAAACTGATGACTCCTTCCGTAGGAGCTGTCGAGTGAAACGAGGCTGCGATCTTTTGATCCTGCTCTTAAAAATCAAGATCAAAAGATCGCAGCCTCGTTTCTCTCGGCAGCTCCTACAGGGGCTGGCCGCCGGACGAATGACTGCGGCACACCGACGCAGGTCAATGCCCAGCCATTGCCCATAGGCGTATACTCGCCCGGCCCTTTTTAGCCCCGCCTGCGCTGGAGATGTTCGATGGACCCTGCCGTATTCGAAGAGTGGATGATGACCGGCCTGGTCAGCATCCTGATCATTTTCATGGGCTTCATCGTCTGGGATCTGGCGAAGAAATCCAAGGCCGGCAAGTTCGGCACCTTCATTCTGTTCTTCGTGCTAGGTCTGGGGATCTTCGCGTTCATCATCAAAAGCGTGGTCATCGCTTACATCGAAAACCATTCATAACCGCGCCGGCACTTCCTTCCACCGGCCCTGATCGAGCCCTTCGATCGTCCAGTCGCCGATTCTGATCCGCACCAGCCGCAGCGTCGGCAAGCCGACTGCGGCGGTCATGCGCCGCACCTGACGATTACGTCCTTCGCGAATCACCAACTCCAGCCAACTTGTGGGCACGCTTTTGCGAAAGCGCACCGGCGGGTTGCGTGGCCATAGCTCCGGTTCTTCAAGTTGCCGCGCTTCGGCGGGCAAGGTCATGCCATCGTTCAGTTCGACGCCATCGCGCAAGCACTGCAACTGCTCGGCGCTCGGCTCACCTTCCACTTGCACCCAATAGGTCTTGGCCAGTTTGTGTTTCGGGTCGGCGATTCGCGCTTGCAACTGGCCATCGTTGGTCAGCAGCAACAAGCCTTCGCTGTCACGGTCCAGCCGCCCGGCCGGGTAGATCCCCGGAATTTCGATGTAGTCCTTGAGCGTCGCCCGCCCTTCGCCGTCGCTGAATTGCGTCAGCACATCGAATGGTTTATTGAACAGAATCAGTTTCGGCTCGGCCGGTGGCGCTTTGGCGACACGGCGCGGGGCTGAAGGGGTTGGCGCAGGTTTCGCGCCAGGGCGGCGGGAAACGGGACGAGGAGGACGAGACATGGCAACGAGAACATCTAACGGTCAGGGCTGACAATGCTAGTGCCCTGACCGCTAAATAACCATCGATTAACGGAACGGCGGCTCGTCGAAGCTGCGCAGTTTGCGCGAGTGCAACGAGTTGAGTTCGGTGCGCAACAAATCCACCGCCTCGATACCGATCTTCAAGTGCTGGCTGACCGCTCGCTCATAGAACGCATTGGCCGAACCCGGCAACTTGATTTCGCTGTGCAACGGTTTGTCCGAGACACAGAGCAACGTGCCATACGGCACCCGCAAGCGATAACCCTGGGCGGCGATGGTGCCGCTTTCCATGTCCACCGCCACGGCGCGGGACAGGTTGATCAACGGCCGCTCCTGGGCCCAGCGCAGCTCCCAGTTACGGTCGTCGTAGGTCAACACGGTGCCGGTGCGCAGGCGTTTTTTCAGTTCGTCGCCCTTCTCGCCGGTGATGTTGGCTGCCGCTTGTTGCAACGCCATCTGCACTTCGGCCAGGGCCGGGATCGGAATGTTTGGCGGCACGACCCGGTCGAGAATCCCGTCGCGACGCATATAAGCGTGGGCCAACACGTAGTCGCCAATGGTCTGGGACTGACGCAAGCCGCCGCAGTGACCAATCATCAGCCAGCAATGCGGACGCAGCACCGCCAGGTGATCGGTGATGTTCTTGGCGTTGGACGGGCCGACGCCGATGTTCACCAACGTCACGCCGTGGCCATCGCTGGCGATCAGGTGATAGGCCGGCATCTGGTAGCGGTGCCAGACCACACCGGCAGCAATTGCCGAGGCTTCGCCGTGGTCCATGCTCTTTTCGATGATCACGTTGCCCGGCAGGACCATGCGTACAAAACGCGGGTCGCTGCGCAACTGCTCCAGGCCATGGACGATGAACTGGTCGACATAGCGGTGGTAGTTGGTCAGCAGAATCCACGGCTGCACATGCCGCCAGTCGCTGCCGGTGTAATGCACCAACCGGCGCAGGGAAAAATCTACCCGCGCCGCATCGAACAGCGCCAGCGGCAGCGGATCGGTGTTTTCCCAATCGTACAAGCCATCGGCGATGCCGTCGGTGGCGGCGGACAGGTCGGTACTCGGGAACACTCGCGCCAGCACGGCGGCAGTGACGCCGGAACCGGCCAGCTCATCGCCCTGCTCGACCACGTAGGGATACGGAATGTTTTGCTGGCTGACGCCAACTTCCACCGTAACGGTGAAGTCGTGCATCAACGGCACCAGTTGTTCCAGCAGATATTTACGGAACGCCGCCGGGTGGGTGACGGTGACACTGTAGGTCCCCGGCAACTGGACCTTGGCGTAGGCGCGGGTGGTTTGTGGGACTTCGCCCTGGCAGAGGTAGGTCAGACGCAACTCGGGATAACGAAACATCGCACGCTGTTCGGCGTCCGGTTCGACACGATCCTTGAGGTAACGCTTGAGCGCCTGGCTCAACGCAGAAGTAGCCCGCTCATGCAGGGCGGCGAGCCGGTCGACGGCTTGTTCGGCGGTTTGAACGACAATAAACGCTTCGGTCACGATCAGCTTCCTGTGTTCTGACTTGCAGACCTTCATCTTGCCTGCATCATCGCTTCACGGGAACAGTGGCGTGTTGACACACAATTTCCTTGATCACCGCAGCCCCCTTGCTAGCGAATGCGGATGCGCATTCAACATTTAAGTTGGCTGACACTCCGCTTTCGCGAGCAAACCCGCGCCCACAGGGGTAGGTGTTGTTTATAGGAGCGGCGTCGAGCGCGCGACGATCGCCTCCACATCCAGCCCTCGGGGCAATGCGCCATATACCCGCCCGGCCGAACCGAGACGGCTGGCGATGAACGCATCACTGACCGCCGCATTCCCCGCTTCCAATAGCAACTTGGCCTGCAAGCCCAGAGCGATGTCTTCGGTCAATTGACGGGCACGGTATTGAATGTCGCCGGTGTCCTTGAACGCTGCCTGCAATTGGCTGATGTGCGCGGCTAAACGCTTGTCGCCGTGACCATCGCCCAATTCGCTGAACAGCACGTCCAGCACACCCGGCTCTTTCGACAAGGCCCGCAGCACGTCGAGGCATTGCACGTTGCCGGAACCTTCCCACGTAGAGTTCACCGGCGCCTCGCGGTACAAGCGCGGCAGGATGCTTTCCTCGACATACCCGGCACCGCCCATGCATTCAGCGGCTTCGTTGATCATTCCCGGCGCACGTTTGCAGATCCAGTACTTGCCCACCGCCGTCACCAATCGGGCGAACTTCGCTTCATGGCTGTCCTCCAGATGATCCAGGGCCTTGCCCATGCGCAGGCTGAGCGCCAGGGCGGCTTCGCTTTCCAGGGCCAGGTCGGCCAATACGTTTTGCATCAACGGTTGTTCGCTGAGTAACTTGCCGCCGACCGAGCGGTGGGCGCAGTGATGGCTGGCCTGGGTCAAAGCCTGGCGCATCAGCGCGCTGGAACCGACCATGCAATCGAAACGGGTCATGGCGACCATTTCGATGATCGTCGGCACACCCCGGCCTTCTTCGCCGACCATCCACGCCAGCGCGCCACGGAATTCAACTTCGCTGGAAGCGTTGGAGCAATTGCCGAGTTTGTTTTTCAGGCGCTGGATGTAGAACTGATTGCGCGTGTCGTCCGGGCGATGGCGCGGCAACAGGAAACAGGTCAGGCCCTTGTCGGTCTGGGCCAGGGTCAGGAAGGCGTCGCACATCGGTGCCGAACAGAACCACTTGTGCCCCACCAGTTCATAGGCCTGGCCCGGACCGCTGGCACCGACCGGATAAGCTTTGGTGGTGTTGGCCCGCACGTCGGTGCCACCCTGTTTTTCGGTCATGGCCATGCCGAGGGTGACGCCGGCCTTGTGGGCCATGCCGACATTGCGCGGGTCGTATTCAGTGGCGAGGATTTTCGGTAGCCATTGCTTGGCCAGGTCCGGTTGCAGGCGCATCGCCGGGACGCTGGCGAAGGTCATGGTCAATGGGCAACCGCTGCCGGCCTCGGCCTGACTGTGCAGGTAACTCATGGCGGCGCGAGCGACGTGGGCGCCGGATTGCGGATCGGTCCAGGGCAATGAGGTCAAGCCGTGCTCGATCGCCGTGCGCATCAGTTCGTGATAGGCCGGGTGAAATTCAACCAGATCGATGCGATGGCCATAACGGTCGTGGCTGACAAATACGGGTTTGTTCTGATTGGCCAGGAACCCGGCGGCCATCAGCGGTCCGCCGGCCAACGCACCGTAGGCGTCGATCCGCGACTCGGCCCACCCAGCCCCAAACCGCCGCGACCACTCCTGCAATGGCAGGTCGATGCGATAGAGGTTGGTGCCGTCCAGCGACGGTGGCTGGTTGGTGACTTCGTGGGTTTCGGCGAACTGATGCAGGTTCATGACGGGGCTCCTTTGGTCAGCCAGGCGTTCAGTTAAGCACTGGCTCCTGGCCGAACAAAGTGTCATATCTGCCTAACTGTCGGCGCTTTCGCCTTGTTTCGGACAGAGTACCCGGCGGTAGAGCGCCGCCTGCAAATCCTCGAATTTCACCGGTTTGCTCAGGTAATCGATCAGCGCGCCGGTCGGGCAATGTTCGCGATCAACGTTCAGGGCGACCATGAACACCGGCAACTCGGCGCAACCCGGCAAGGCGCGGATCTGGCAGCACAGTGATGCACCTTCGTGAGCCGGCAACTGACAATCGAGCACGACGACATCGAAGGTTTCACGCTGCAAATGATCAAGGGCCGTCGCGCCGCTGTCGGCGGAGCGCACCCGGAACCCGAGCTTGAGCAACATGCCGCGCATTACCAATTGATTGATGCTGTTGTCATCCACCAGCAGCACCGTGCAGTCCTGCGGCAAGCGCAAACGCGGGAAGTCCCGGGTCATCATGGGGACTGGCGTGCGCTCGACCACGGGCAACTCGACTTCGACGTCCAACTGGAAACGACTGCCGCGTCCCGGTTCAGAGCGGTGGGTCAGGCGCCCGCCGAGCAATTCGACCAGTTGCCGACAGATCGCCAGGCCGACACCGAGGCCGCCGTATTCACGGGTCATGGAGCCGTCGAGCTGGAAGAAGCGCTGATACAGGGTAGCCTCGCCCAGATCGGTGAAGCCGATGCCGGTGTCGATCACGGCAAAGGTCAGGGCCAACCGACCACTCTCCAGCGTCTTGCCCGTGACCCGCAGCGCAACACCGCCGACCCGAGTGAACTTGATGGCGTTGTCCAGCAGGCACTCCAGGCATTGCGCCATTTTCGCGCTGTCGCCGAGCAGCCGATCCGGCAACCCCGGCGTGACCTCGACCTTGAAGTCCAGGGATTTGCCCGACGCATTGCCCTCGAACTGGGCGCGCAAGCTTTCAACGATGCCGCGCAGGCTGAACGTGTCCGGGTACGCCTTGAGCTTGCCGGCCTGCAGTTCGGTCAGGGTGAGAATGCCGTTGACCATGCGCATCATGTCCCGCGCCGAACCGGCGGCGGTTTGCTGGTATTGCTCCAGCTCCGGGTCCATCTCGACGGTTTGCATGAGCTCCAGCGAACCGATCACCCCGTTCATCGGCGTGCGCAATTCGTGGGTCAGGGTCGCGAGGAACTCGTCCTTGAGCTTGTTACTGCGGGCCAGTTGCTGGTTGAGCACTTCAAGCTTCTGGCCGGCATCGACCAGGGTTTGCGCCTGCTGCTCGCGCATGGCGTTGATGCGGTCGGCCAGCGCCAGGGACAGCAGCGCCACTTCGATAGCCGAACCGATCTGGCTGGCGTACATGGTCAGGAACACGTTCGGCAGGTAGCCCAGCACCATCAGCGTATTGACGATGCCGCCGAGCAAAAACGCCGACCAGGCAATGATGAAATAACGCGCTACACGCAAGCCGCGCACCCAGGCGAAAATCCCGGCAGCAAAAATCACCACGGTAAAGATCAGCGCCAGGGCCGTCGCCAATCGCAGGGCCAGGGCGTAACTGGTCATCAGTGACAAACCGACCACCAGTGCCCCAAACACAATCAACCCCAACAGCAAGCGGTCGAGCCAACGGCTGTGCTGGGCGGTTTGCAGGAAGCTGCGGGCGAACTGGCTGCCGAACAATCCGGCGCAGCCGATGAAGAATGGCGTCGCGACGTTGGCCCACCAAGGGTTGTTCGGCCAGAAATACTCCACGGCCGCGCCGTTCACCGACAACTGATAGAGGCCGAACGAGGCGATATAGAAGATGTAATAGAGGTAGCTGGTGTCGCGCACGCTCAGGAAGATGAACAGGTTGTAGACCACCATCCCCAGCAATACACCGTAGATCAGACCCAGGATATACAGGCGCACCGGCTGTTCTTCGAGGTAAGCGGTGCTTGACCACAAAGTGACCGGCGCCTGGATCGAGCCTTCGCTTTGCAGGCGCAGGTAGACGGTTTGCGTCTGGTCGGGCTTGAAGTCCAGATTGAACAGGTAGTTGTTCTGGCGGATCTCGCGACTGGCAAACGGCAAGGCGTCACCGGTGCGGCGGATCAACTGATAGTGGCCAGCGGCATCCGGCAGATACAGATCCAGGTGATCGAGGGGCGGATAGGCCAGTTCCAGCAGCCAGGTGCGTTGTGCGTCCGGGTTGGTCGGGCGGTATTGCAGGTCGATTTTCAGCCAGAACACCGAACGCGAGTAACCGGCGTTGAGCGTGGCTTTATCGTGGGTTTTGAAATTTCCGGCTGCGGCTTGGGCACGGACATCGGCGATGGTCGCCTGACCGGCCGCGTCTTCGTATACCTGCATGGCTCGACCCAGGGGCAGGCTCTGGGTGTGTTCGTCAAATTCAACGGCGCTCGCCAAGAGGGGCAAGCACAACAGCAACATAAGCAAATAGCGCATTTAAGCCCCAGCGTGGCCTGTCCGGTTGTGTCAGGAAGCCCCCCCTTTCCTTTTGAGTAGACGTAAAACCGGTATTACCTGTTATTGGTTTGGATCCACTCTAGCATAGCCGCTGGTGGCCATTGAACACCATTGAAATTTTTCCTACAGAGGCTCTAGAACGGGCGTTTCAGCGCTATGCATTGAGATAGAGCTGTTTGCCCGGTCAGATTAAAAAAAAAGATCGCGGCCTTCGCCTGCGCCTGCAGTATCGAGGCCTGCTCACCGCTCCTGTAGGCGCTGGCGAAGCCTGCGATCTTTTGATCTTCCTGCGATCGAAAAAAACAGCTTTGGTGGTAAGCTCGCGCACCATGAATATCTACAGCTCTCGCCCCGTTGTCCTCTGTCTCTCCGGCCACGACCCAAGTGGTGGCGCCGGCTTGCAGGCAGATATCGAAGCCCTGCTCGCTCAGGGTTGTCATGCGGCCCCGGCCGTCACTGCGCTGACCGTGCAAGACACGGTCAATGTCACTGACTTCCGCGTGCTCGACCGTGAGTGGGTGTTGGCCCAGGCCAATGCCGTGCTCAACGACTCCGAAGTCGCCGCCGTGAAACTGGGCATGCTCGGTTCCCTGGAAATGGTCGACACCGTGGTCGAACTGCTCTCGGCGCACCCGCACTTGCCGGTGGTTTGCGACCCGGTGCTGCGCGCCGGCGGCGGCGGACGCCTGGGCAAGGACGAAGTCGGCTACGCCATGCGCGAACGCCTGCTGCCCCTGTCGATCATCGCCACCCCTAACCTTCCCGAAGCCCGCATCCTCGCCGAACTGCCCGAAGGCACCGCCGACGAATGCGCTGAAAAACTCCTGCCCTTCGTCAAACACCTGCTGATCACCGGCGGCCATGGCGATGAACACGAAATCCACAATCGCCTGTACAGCCGCGACGGTCGCCGCGAAACCTTTACCTGCCAGCGTTTGCCCGGCAGTTATCACGGTTCCGGCTGCACCCTGGCCAGCGCGCTCGCCGGTCGTCTGGCCTTGGGCGAAAACCTCGCCAGTGCCGTGCAGACCGCGCTTAACTACACGTGGCGCACCCTGCGTGATGCCGAGCAGCTAGGCAAAGGCCAGTTCGTGCCACGCCGCCTGCCGCTGGATTTCTGTTCGTAACTTTTGATGCGTAAAGCGCAGAGGCTTGTCCGATGAAACTACGTGGCCTGTACGCCATCACCGATAGCCAGTTACTGGCCGGTAGATTTCTCGAGTACGTGGAGGCGGCGCTGGAAGGCGGCGTCACCCTGCTGCAATACCGCGACAAGAGCAGCGACGAGGCCCGCCGTTTGCGTGAGGCCCAAGCCCTGCGCGATTTGTGCGACCGCTACAAGACGCAACTGATCATCAACGATGACGCCGAGCTGGCCGCGCGCCTGAACGTCGGCGTGCACCTGGGCCAGACCGACGGCCCGCTGACCCCGGCCCGCGCCCTGCTCGGCCGCCAGGCCATCATCGGTTCGACCTGCCACGCGCAACTCGAACTCGCCGAACAAGCGGCCAAAGAAGGCGCCAGTTATGTCGCGTTCGGTCGTTTCTTCAACTCCAACACCAAACCCGGCGCGCCGACCTGCAGCCTCGACTTGCTCGACCAGGCCCGCAGCAAATTGCACCTGCCAATCTGTGCGATTGGCGGCATCACCCTGGACAACGCCGCGCCGCTGGTGGCCCACGGGGTCGATCTGCTGGCCGTTGTGCATGGCCTGTTCGGCGCCGATAGCGCGGCTGAAGTGACCCGCCGCGCCCGTGCCTTTAACGAATTGTTCAAATCCTGATTTTTGAGAGCCCGATCATGTCTCGTTCCGAAACCCTGTTTGCCAATGCCCAGAAACACATTCCCGGTGGCGTGAATTCCCCGGTTCGCGCGTTCAAGAGCGTGGGCGGCACGCCGTTGTTCTTCAAACACGCCGAAGGCGCCTACGTCACCGACGAAGACGACAAGCGTTATGTGGATTACGTCGGTTCCTGGGGCCCGATGATCCTCGGCCACAGCCACCCGGACGTGCTGGACGCGGTGCGTAAGCAGTTGGAACACGGCTTGTCCTACGGCGCCCCGACCGCGATGGAAACCGAGATGGCCGACCTGGTCTGCTCGATCGTGCCGTCGATGGAAATGGTGCGCATGGTCAGTTCCGGCACCGAAGCGACCATGAGTGCGATTCGCCTGGCCCGTGGTTTCACCGGCCGCGACGCGATCATCAAGTTCGAAGGCTGCTACCACGGTCACTCCGACAGCCTGCTGGTAAAAGCGGGCTCGGGCCTGCTGACCCAAGGCGTACCAAGCTCGGCCGGTGTGCCGGCAGACTTCGCCAAACACACCCTGACCCTGCCGTTCAACGACATCGACGCCGTGGAAGTCATGCTGTCCGAAGTCGGCCAGACCGTGGCGTGCATCATCGTCGAGCCGGTGGCCGGCAACATGAACTGCGTGCCACCGGCGCCGGGTTTCCTCGAAGGCCTGCGGACCCTGTGCGACAAGCACGGCGTAGTGCTGATTTTCGACGAAGTGATGACCGGTTTCCGCGTCGCACTCGGCGGCGCCCAGGCGCACTTTGGCGTGACGCCGGACCTGAGCACCTTCGGCAAGATCATCGGTGGCGGCATGCCAGTAGGCTGCTTCGGCGGCAAACGCGAAATCATGTCGCACATCGCGCCACTCGGCCCGGTGTACCAGGCAGGTACTTTGTCCGGTAACCCGCTGGCCATGGCCGCTGGCCTGGCGACTTTGCGCCTGATCAGCCGTCCGGGCTTCCACGCCGAGCTGAGCGACTACACCAGCCGCCTGCTCGACGGCCTGCAACAGCGCGCCGATGCCGCCGGCATTCCGTTCGTGACCACTCAGGCGGGCGGGATGTTCGGCCTGTACTTCAGTGGCGCCGACGACATCGTGACCTTCGATGACGTGATGTCCAGCGACGCCAATCTGTTCAAGCGCTTCTTCCACCTGATGCTGGAAGGCGGCGTGTACCTGGCGCCGAGTGCTTTCGAAGCCGGTTTCACCTCGATCGCCCACGGCGAAACCGAATTGAAACTGACGCTGGACGCCGCCGAGCGCGCCTTCGCCGCACTGAAATAACGCTGTGCCGCTGACGTTGGCGATTGCCAGCGTCAGCTTTTACCTACATTCCTGCGTCTTTTCCTACCCTTGTGCCAATAATCTCCAGCAAAGTGGGCGATATATTCCCCGCGCAGCAGAAAAACGAGTAAAGACTTTGTAAGGTTGGCCCTGCTTATTTCATAATGCGCGCTTATTGGATCCCTCGATGGGTCCGCGCGCCCTTCAGAGGTAAGTCGATTCCCATGAACCGCACCGGCCGCACCCTTGCATTGGGCTGCCTGTTGCTCCTTCAGCCCCTGCTCGCGCTCGCACAAGCAGGCGGCAACTCGTTGTTGATCCCAGCGATGGGTCGCTGCACCCTCAATACTCAGCCGCAAGATCTGACGCAAGCGCTTGCCGCCTGCCAGAAAGCGTCTGATGACGGGGATGCTCAAGCGCAATACGAGTTGGGTGAGTTCTACTACAACGGCAAAAATACGCCGCGCGATCTCAATAAGGCCCTGGCCTTCTTCGAAAAAGCCTCCCTGCAAGGCCACGCCCAAGCGCAATTCAAACTCGGCACCATGTTCTTCCACGGCGAAGGCGTACCGGCCAATAACGTTCAGGCGTATATCGTGTTGAAAATGGCTGCGGTCAACGGCGCAGAAGATGCGCTGGATACGGCGGATGAAGTCGCCGAGAAGATGCCGCGCGAAGACCTGGAAGTCGCGACCCAGGTGCTGGGGCAAATCTTCCGTAAATATCTGATGGAATTGCAGAGCGCCGATGGGCGTACGCCGTTTTCGCCTCTTCCTTAGATTTGCATCGTTCCTGCTGACGCTTTGCGGGCAAGCCTCGCTCCTACAGGTTTGATGCACGCCGTGAAAACGACGCATGCCTGTAGGAGCGAGGCTTGCCCGCGAAGGGAGCGACTCGGTCTTACTTCTCAGGCATCGGCATCGGAAACGGCATCACATTGCCGACCGCGCCACGGGCTTCGCTGATTTTCGGCGTGCCCAGGCGCTCGACTTCATCGATGCGCACGATCGAATGCATCGGCACAAAGCTGCGGACCACGCCTTCGAACTGAGCCTTGAGTTTCTCTTCGCTCGGATCGACGACCACTTGCGTGCGCTCGCCAAAGACGAACTCTTCCACTTCCAGGAAGCCCCACAGATCACTTTGATAGATCTGCTTGGCATACATTTCGTACACCTGGCCCTGATTGAGGAAAATCACCTTATAGATTGGGGCTTCACGTTTGGTCATGGTCGGCGGGCAACACATCGGGGGATAAAAATGAGGGCGCGAACTATAGCATAGCCGCCGGACGCACAGCGGTAGGAACCTTGGGACATGTTCCCTATAATGCGCGGTTCTTTGAATCACGTGATGACTGTATCCATGGCCAAGAAGCTTTACATCGAAACCCACGGTTGCCAGATGAACGAGTACGACAGCTCGCGCATGGTCGATCTGCTGGGTGAACATCAGGCCCTGGAAGTTACCGCTCGCGCTGAAGACGCCGACGTGATCCTGCTCAACACCTGCTCGATCCGCGAACGCGCCCAGGACCGGGTCTATTCCCAGCTCGGCCGCTGGCGCGAATTGAAACTGGCCAACCCGGACATGGTGATCGCCGTCGGCGGTTGCGTGGCCAGCCAGGAAGGCGCCGCCATCCGTGACCGCGCACCGTACGTGGACGTGGTGTTCGGCCCGCAGACCCTGCACCGCCTGCCGGAAATGATCGACGCCGCCCGCGCCACCAAGCTGCCGCAAGTGGACGTCTCGTTCCCGGAAATCGAAAAATTCGACCACCTGCCCGAGCCACGTATCGATGGCCCGAGCTCCTATGTGTCGGTGATGGAAGGTTGCAGCAAGTACTGCACGTTCTGCGTGGTGCCTTACACCCGTGGTGAGGAAGTCAGCCGGCCGTTCGATGACGTGCTCGCCGAGATCATTCACCTGGCCGAGAACGGCGTGCGTGAAGTGACCTTGCTGGGGCAGAACGTCAACGGTTATCGCGGCACCACCCACGATGGTCGCCTGGCGGATCTGGCCGAGCTGATCCGCGTGGTCGCCGCCGTCGATGGCATCGACCGGATTCGCTACACCACCTCGCATCCGCTGGAGTTCTCCGACAGCCTGATCCAGGCTCATGCCGACGTGCCGGAACTGGTCAAACACCTGCACTTGCCGGTGCAATCGGGTTCGGACCGCATTCTCTCGGCGATGAAGCGCAACCACACCGCCCTGGAATACAAATCCAAACTGCGCAAGCTGCGGGCCGCCGTGCCGGGGATCTGCATCAGTTCGGACTTCATCGTTGGCTTCCCGGGCGAGACCGAGAAAGACTTCGAACAGACCATGAAACTGATCGAAGACGTCGGCTTCGACTTCTCCTACTCGTTCGTTTATAGCCAGCGCCCGGGCACTCCGGCCGCCGACCTGGCCGACGACACGCCGGAAGAACTGAAAAAAGAACGCCTCAACGCCCTGCAACATCGCCTGAACCAACAGGGTTTCGAGATCAGCCGACAAATGGTCGGCTCGACCCAGCGCATTTTGGTCACCGATTATTCGAAAAAGGACCCCGGCGAGCTGCAAGGCCGGACCGAGAATAACCGTATCGTCAACTTCCGCTGCGACAATCCAACCCTGATCGGCCAGTTCGCCGACGTGCACATCGACGCGGCACAGCCGCACTCGTTGCGTGGCTCGCTGATCCAATAACACCGCAAAACCTGTAGGAGCGAAGCTTGCTCGCGAAGGCGGCATGACAGACAACTCATCTGTTTAATGTCAGTCAGCCTTCGCGGGCAAGCCTCGCTCCTACAAGGGCGGTGTCAGACGTTGGTTATTTAAGAGCTTTCGCACCCAGCCCACTGGCGTTATCCTTGATTTCATCTTAATTGCCCCAGGGCGGCTAAATACGACCTTGAACGCACCCATCGAACCACATCGTTTTATTCTCGAGCCCTTTGAGGCCCGCCGCTTCGCCAATCTGTGCGGGCAATTCGACGAGCATTTGCGCTTGATCGAACAGCGCCTGACCATCGAGATCCGCAATCGCGGAAACCAGTTCGAACTGATCGGCGAACCCAAGCACACCACCTCCGCGGAAAACCTGATCCGCCGCCTGTACCGGGAAACCAAAGGTTCAGAGCTGTCGCCGGATACGGTTCACCTGTTCCTGCAGGAATCCGCCGTCGAGGAAATGGACAACGTCTCCCCCAACGAGCCCTCCGTCGCCCTGCGCACCAAGAAAGGCATGATTCGCCCTCGCGGCTTGAATCAGTTGCGCTACGTGAAGGAAATCCTCGGTAACGACATCAATTTCGGCATCGGCCCGGCCGGTACCGGCAAGACCTATCTGGCCGTTGCCTGCGCGGTAGACGCGCTGGAACGGGAACAGATTCGCCGCATCCTGCTGGTGCGTCCGGCGGTTGAAGCGGGCGAAAAGCTCGGTTTCCTGCCCGGCGACCTGTCGCAGAAGATCGACCCGTACCTGCGCCCGCTGTACGACGCGCTCTACGAAATGCTCGGCTTCGAACACGTGGCCAAGCTGATCGAGCGCCAGGTGATCGAAGTTGCGCCGCTGGCCTACATGCGCGGTCGCACGCTCAATAACAGCTTCATCATCCTCGACGAAAGCCAGAACACCACCGTCGAGCAGATGAAAATGTTCCTGACCCGAATCGGCTTTGGCTCCACCGCTGTCATCACCGGTGACATTACCCAGGTCGACCTGCCAAAAGGCACCAAGTCCGGGCTGCACCATGTGATCGAAGTGCTTAAAGACGTGCCGGGCATCAGTTTCACCCACTTCAAGCCCAAGGACGTTGTGCGCCATCCGCTGGTGCAACGCATCGTCGAAGCCTACGAGCGCTTCGAAAATCGCGTCGCCGAAGAAGCGCCAAAGGATAAACGCCACGATGCTTGAGCTTGATCTGCAACTGGCCACCGAAGCGCCTGCTCCCAGCGAAGCCGAGTTCCGCCAATGGTGCGAACTGGCCCTGCGCCAGCGCACTGCCGATTCCGAAATGACCATTCGTTTGGTCGATGAAGAAGAAGCCCGCGAGCTGAACTTCACTTGGCGCCAGAAAGACTACGCCACCAACGTTTTATCGTTCCCGGCCGATGTTCCCGACGAGTTTCTCGACATTCCCCTGCTGGGCGATCTGGTGATCTGCGTGGCGGTAGTCGAGCGCGAAGCTGCGGAACAAGGCAAGGAACTAAAGGCCCACTGGGCGCATCTGGTCATTCACGGCTGCTTGCATCTGCTTGGTTACGACCATATAGATGACGACGAAGCCGAGGAAATGGAAGCACTGGAACGAACGTTGCTTGCCGAGTTGGGTTATCCCGACCCTTACGCGGACGACGAAACCGAAACATCCCCTATCGTTACAACAAAGGATTCAGAGTAATCGCTATGAGCGAAGATCGATCGAGCAACGGGCAGAAGTCATGGCTGGGTAAGCTCACCCAGGCTTTTGCCCACGAGCCGAAAAACCGCCAGGAGCTGCTGGAGCTGCTGCGCGACGCACACCAAAACAAACTGTTGGACAGCGAAGCGCTGGCCATCGTCGAAGGCGCCATCCAGGTGGCTGACCTGCAAGTGCGGGACATCATGGTCCCGCGCTCGCAAATGGTCAGCATCAAGGCGACCCAGACACCCCGCGAGTTCCTGCCCGCCGTGGTCGACTCGGCTCACTCCCGTTACCCGGTGATCGGCGAAAGCCACGATGACGTGATGGGCGTGTTGCTGGCCAAGGACTTGCTGCCGTTGATCCTCAAGGAGAACGGCGACAGCTTCAACATCAAGGACCTGCTGCGCCCGGCCACCTTCGTGCCGGAGTCCAAGCGCCTGAATGTGCTGCTGCGCGAGTTCCGCGCCAACCATAACCACATGGCCATCGTCATCGACGAATACGGCGGCGTGGCCGGCCTGGTGACCATCGAAGACGTGCTGGAACAAATCGTCGGCGACATCGAAGACGAACATGACGTCGAAGAAGACAGCTACATCAAGCCTCTGCCAAGCGGCGATTTCCTGATCAAGGCCCTGACGCCGATCGAGAACTTCAACGAGTTCTTCGACAGCGAATTCTCCGATGATGAGTTCGACACGGTGGGCGGCCTGGTGATGAGCGCGTTCGGGCATTTGCCAAAACGCAACGAAATCACTGAAATCGGCCCGTATCGTTTCCGTATTTTGAATGCTGACAGCCGTCGGATTCATTTGCTGCGCCTGACTCCAATTGCCCGGTAACTCCTAAGGATTGAAATGCATCGTCTGACCCGCCCCGGCTGGCCCGGTAACCTGCTGGCCGTGGTGGCCGGTGCAATCACCACCCTGGCGTTGGCGCCGTACGATATCTGGCCGCTGGCCTTGCTGGCGGTCGGTTGCTTCTATGCCGGGTTGCGTGAACTGAGCCCGCGCCAAGCCTTGGGCCGTGGCTGGTGTTTCGGTTTCGGCCTGTTTGGCGCCGGCACCAGCTGGATCTACTACAGCATCCACCACTTCGGCGGTGCTTCGGTGTTGCTGGCCGGTTTCCTGATGCTGATCTTCACTGCGGCGATTGCCTGGTTCTTCGCCCTGCCGGCCTGGATCTGGGCCCGCTGGTTGCGCCGGAACGAGGCGCCATTGGCCGATGCCTTGGCGTTTGCCGCGTTGTGGGTCGGCCAGGAAGCGTTTCGCGGCTGGTTCCTCACCGGTTTCCCGTGGCTCTATTCCGGTTACAGCCAGCTCAACGGCCCGTTGGCAGGGCTCGCGCCGGTGGGCGGAATGTGGCTGGTCTCGTTCGTGCTGGCCCTGACGGCGGCGCTGATCTGGAACGCTCCACGGCTGATTCGCACCGGTCGCAAAGGCTTTATCGCCGCTGGCGTGGTGCTGTTGGCCGGGCCGTGGGTGGCCGGCATCGCGCTCAAGGAACACGCTTGGACCAGCCCGGCCGGCCCGGCACTGAGCGTCGCGGCGATTCAGGGCAACATCGCACAAAGCATGAAATGGGACCCGGCGCAGCTCAACGCGCAGTTGGCCCTGTACCGTGATATGAGCTTCAGCTCCAAACGGGTCGACCTGCTGATCTGGCCGGAAACGGCGGTGCCGGTGCTCAAGGAGTCCGCCGAGGGCTACCTGAGCATGATGGGAAACTTCGCCGCAGAGCGTAAGACCGCGCTGATTACCGGCGTGCCGATTCGCCAGGAAGTCCGTCACGAGAAACGCTACTTCAATGGCATCACCGTGGTTGGCGAAGGCGACGGCACCTACCTCAAGCAGAAACTGGTGCCGTTCGGCGAATACGTACCGTTGCAGGATTTGCTGCGCGGGCTGATCGCCTTCTTCGACCTGCCAATGTCGGACTTCGCCCGTGGCCCGGCCGATCAGGCCATGTTGCAAGCCAAGGGTTATCAGATCGCGCCGTTCATTTGCTACGAAGTGGTCTACCCGGAGTTCGCCGCCAGCCTGTCGGCCCAGAGCGACCTGCTGCTGACCATCAGCAACGACACCTGGTTCGGTACTTCCATCGGCCCGCTGCAACATTTGCAGATGGCGCAGATGCGCGCGCTGGAGGCCGGCCGCTGGATGATCCGCGCCACCAACAACGGCGTCACCGGTTTGATCAACCCGTTCGGGCAGATCACCGCGCAGATTCCGCAGTTCGAACGCGGGATTCTGTATGGCGACGTGGTGCCGATGCACAACCTGACGCCGTACCTGCAATGGCGCTCGTGGCCGTTGATCATTGTGTGTCTGTTGTTGTTTGGCTGGGCGTTGATCGCCAGCCGGATGGCGAAAACCGTTTAATCGCGGCGCCTGCAAAAGATCGCAGCCTCGTTTCACTCGACAGCTCCTACAGGGGGTTGCGTGCTCTGTAGGAGCTGTCGAGTGAAACGAGGCTGCGATCTTTTAACCCTCAACGATAAAACACCGAATACCCTACCTGCCCCACCGCCTCATTCAACAACTGCCCGCTCTGCCAGATCGACTTGAACTCCGGCATCCAGCCACCCAACGGCCGAGCGTTGTCCACGCCCAGAAACCCAACGGGCGCCGGCACGACTTCAAAACCGGCCTGCCTGAAACTCCAGACCGCCCGTGGCATGTGCCAGGCCTGCGTCACCACGACCACGCGCTTGACCCCTTCCGGCAGCAGCACCTCGGCACTGAACTGCGCATTCTCCCAGGTCGTGCGGCTGCGACCTTCCTGCCAGCGCACGGTCACGCCAAAATCATCGAGCAACGAATCGGCCATCAACCTGGCTTCGGTGGGCGGCGTCCCGTAATGCAATCCGCCACTGGTCAGGATAGGCAGGCCGGAGGCCTTGGCCAGCCGCGCCGCATAGCGCTGACGCTCCAGACCCACGCCTGTCGGCTGATCCGCGCCCCAAGCCGAATCGCCCCGTTCGCGCCCGGAGCCCAGCACCACGATTGCATCCGCACGTTGTCCCAGGGTTGCCCATTCATCCAGCGCCAGCGCCGGTTCCCGCTCCAACGCCTTGGCGCTCCATTGCACCACCACTGGCAAACTCATCAGCCAGAAACCGCCAAAGCCCAGGACAAAGCACAGCCCGGCCAGTCGCGGCCGGGTGCGGCGCAACCACCAGGCAAGCGCCAGCAGCAGCAAAAGAATGCCGGGCGGCAACAGAAGTTGTTTCACGAAATAACGAAAAGGCATCGAGCATCTCCAGAGATGCCCGAAGCCTAAGTGGGTTGACGCAATGCGACAACTAATGCGGAAGGACTACGCTTTAAAAAACCATGTGTCATGGCTTCAAGTGCCCTTACTTGAATTGCAGAGACCGGACCTTTGCCGCGTCCCTGCCAGGTGCCTTGTCCTTGAGCCAGATGATCTTGGCCGAACGTGGTGCATCGAGTTGCTTCACTGCTTCAGACAGGCATCCGTGTGTTTCACGTTCGCTGCGATCCAGATACGCCTTGACCAGTGCAAATTCTGCGGGGCTCAGGCCACGCAATTCCAGCTCCAGCGGACGTTCGTCACGCAACCGACCAGCGGTTTTCGCCGCGTCCAGGGCCATTCCCAGACGATCGATCAATCGTTCATACAGCTCCGGCTTTATACGTTTACGTTGTGACTCAACCATCCCTCACCTCATTGAAGATAAGACCTACTCCCCAATTAGGAGCTTAGCTTCCATCAACAAACCGGCTGAACCCTGCGACCAACGGCCCTCGCGGCAGGTTTTGACGCACCTTGCGCCTGTAATCAGGGTTTCCCTCGATAGAGTGCGGTCATGTATGCTACGGCGCTTCCTGTAACTCCACTTCCAGCTCGCCTGGACACCGAAACGCCGATTTGGCGTGATCACCGTCCGGCGTTGCATTGAAGAGGATTAGGCCACCCCTATTCAGTTCAAAAGTAGCCATGCACGAACAATATCAGCCCCGTGAAATCGAAGCCGCCGCCCAGTCGTTCTGGGACGAGCAAAAGTCCTTTGAAGTCAGTGAACAGCCAGGCAAGGAGACGTTCTACTGCCTGTCGATGTTCCCTTACCCCAGCGGCAAGCTACACATGGGGCACGTGCGCAACTACACCATCGGCGACGTGATCTCCCGCTATCAGCGCATGCAAGGCAAGAACGTCCTGCAACCCATGGGTTGGGACGCCTTCGGCATGCCGGCGGAAAACGCCGCGATGAAGAACAACGTAGCGCCCGCCAAGTGGACCTACGAAAACATCGCCTACATGAAAACCCAGCTGCGCAGCCTGGGCCTGGCGGTGGACTGGTCCCGTGAAGTGACCACCTGCAAGCCGGATTACTACCGCTGGGAACAATGGCTGTTCACTCGCCTGTTCGAAAAAGGCGTGATCTACCGCAAAAACGGCACAGTGAACTGGGACCCGGTCGACCAGACCGTGCTGGCCAACGAACAGGTGATCGACGGTCGCGGCTGGCGTTCCGGCGCGCTGATCGAAAAGCGCGAAATCCCGATGTACTACTTCAAGATCACTGCTTACGCCGATGAGCTGCTGTCGAGCCTCGACGATCTGCCGGGCTGGCCTGAACAGGTCAAGACCATGCAGCGCAACTGGATCGGCAAGTCCCGTGGCATGGAAGTGCAGTTTCCGTACAACGTCGATTCGATCGGCGAAAGCGGCGTACTGAAAGTCTTCACCACCCGTCCAGACACCCTGATGGGCGCGACCTACGTTGCCGTCGCCGCCGAGCACCCATTGGCGTCCCTGGCCGCGCAGAACAACCCTGAGCTGCAAGCGTTCATCGCTGAATGCAAGGGCGGCAGCGTCGCCGAAGCCGACGTCGCCACTCAAGAGAAAAAAGGCCTGCCGACCTCGCTGTTCGTCGAGCACCCGCTGACCGGTGAGAAACTCCCGGTGTGGGTCGCCAACTATGTGCTGATGCATTACGGCGACGGCGCCGTGATGGCGGTACCGGCTCACGACGAACGTGATTTCGAATTCGCCACCAAGTACAGCCTGCCGATCAAATCCGTGGTGCGCACCAGCGCCGGCGACACCAACCCGTCGCCATGGCAAGACGCCTACGGCGAGCACGGCACGCTGATCAATTCCGGCGATTTCGACGGCCTCGATTTCGAGGGCGCCTTCGACGCCATGGAAGTCGCGCTGATCAAGAAAAACCTCGGTGCCTCGCGCACCCAGTTCCGCCTGCGCGACTGGGGCATCAGCCGCCAGCGCTACTGGGGCTGCCCGATCCCGATCATCCACTGCGATACCTGCGGTGATGTGCCGGTCCCGGAAGATCAATTGCCGGTCGTACTGCCGGAAGACGTGGTGCCGGATGGCGCCGGTTCGCCACTGGCGCGTATGCCCGAGTTCTACGAGTGCGCTTGCCCGAAATGCGGCCAGCCTGCCAAGCGTGAAACCGACACCATGGACACCTTCGTCGAGTCCTCGTGGTACTACGCCCGCTACGCCTCGCCGCACTATGAAGGCGGCCTGGTGGAAAAATCCGCAGCCGACCATTGGTTGCCGGTTGATCAATACATCGGCGGTATCGAACACGCGATTCTTCACCTGCTGTACGCACGCTTCTTCCACAAGCTGATGCGCGACGAAGGCCTGGTGAGCTCCAACGAGCCGTTCAAGAACCTGCTGACTCAAGGCATGGTGATCGCCGAGACTTACTATCGCCGCGAAGCCAACGGCGCCTACACCTGGTTCAACCCGGCGGACGTGGAACTGGTACGTGACAGCAAGGCCAAGGTCATCAGCGCCAAGCTGATCGCCGACGGCCTGCCGGTGGAAATCGGCGGCACCGAGAAGATGGCCAAGTCCAAGAACAATGGCGTCGACCCGCAGTCGATGATTGACCAGTTCGGCGCGGATACCTGCCGCCTGTTCATGATGTTCGCCTCGCCACCGGACATGAGCGCGGAATGGTCCGACTCCGGCGTGGAAGGCTCGCACCGCTTCCTCAAGCGCGTCTGGCGTCTGGCCCAAGCCCATGTGACCCAGGGCCTGCCGGGCAAACTGGACATTGCGAACCTGAACGACGGGCAGAAAGCCATTCGCCGCTCGATCCACCAGGCGATCAAGCAGGCCAGCCACGACGTCGGCCAGAACCACAAATTCAACACCGCCATCGCCCAGGTGATGACGCTGATGAACGTGCTGGAAAAAGCCCCGCAAGGCACCGCACAGGATCGCGCACTGGTTCACGAAGGCCTGGAAGCCGTCACCCTGCTGCTGGCACCGATTACTCCGCACATCAGCCATGAACTGTGGAATCAACTGGGTCACGCCGACCCGGTGATCGACGCAGGCTGGCCGGTGCTGGATGAAAGCGCGCTGGTGCAGGACAGCCTTCAGTTGGTCATCCAGGTGAATGGCAAACTGCGCGGCCAGATTGAAATGCCGGCCAGCGCCACCCGCGAAGAAGTCGAAGCCGCCGCACGGGCGAACGAAAACGTGCTGCGCTTTGTCGATGGCCTGACTATTCGTAAAGTGATCGTAGTGCCCGGGAAACTGGTCAATATCGTCGCCAGCTAAATTGGATCAGGCGCCAGGTGAGCCTGGCGCCACGTAAAACCTTTCGGGCCGCACGGTCGGCCCACATGGTTTCAAGGGGAGCAACAAGATGATCAAACGCAATCTGCTGGTGATGGGCCTCGCGGTCCTGTTGAGCGCCTGCGGTTTCCAGCTGCGCGGCACTGGCAACACTGAACTGGCGATCAAGGAACTCGACGTGAGCGCCCGTAACGCCTACGGCGAAACCGTGACGCAACTGCGTCAGGTGCTGTCGAGCAGCGGCGTCAAGGTTTACACCGGCGCACCGTACAAGCTGATCCTGACCGATGAGCAGGAAAGCCAGCGCATCCTCAGCTACGCCGGCGCCGGTCGTACCGGTGAGTACCAGGTGACCACCGTGCTGAACTACGACATCCGTGGTGAGCACGATCTGTCTCTGATGAGCGACAAGCTCGAAGTGCAGAAAATCTTCATCCACGACGGCAACAACCTGGTGGGTTCCGATCAGGAAGCGTCCACGGCTCGCGTCGAAACCCGTCGCGAACTGGTTCAGCGCATGATCTTGCGTCTGCAACAGATCACTCCGGCCCAGCTGGATCAACTGCAAGCGACCGCGACCGCCCGTGCCAAGGCTGAAGCCGACGCGCTGCAAGCCGCGCAAAAGGCTGAAGCGGAAACCCCGCGCCAGTCGCCCGTCGAAATCCCGCAGCAATAAGACTTACGGGGCGCTCAGGCGCCCCGTTCGCCCTTTCTTATGAAACTCGCCCCCGCACAACTCGCTAAACACCTGCAAGGTGCCCTCGCGCCGGTCTATATCATCAGTGGCGATGACCCACTGCTGTGCCAGGAAGCCGCCGACGCCATCCGCGCCGCTGCCCGTCAGCAAGGTTTCGACGAACGCCAAGTGTTTGCCGCCGACGCCAGTTTCGACTGGGGCACGTTGTTGCAGGCCGGCGCCAGCATGTCGCTGTTCGCTGAAAAACGTCTGTTGGAACTGCGTCTGCCGTCAGGCAAACCCGGGGACAAAGGCGCCGCCGCGTTCATCGAATACTGTGCGCGCCCGGCCGAAGACACGATCTTGCTTATCAGCCTGCCCAAGCTCGATGGCGCAGCCCAGAAGACCAAGTGGGGCAAGGCGCTGGTAGAAGGCCAGCAGACTCAGTTCGTGCAGATCTGGCCGGTGGATGCCAACCAGTTGCCGAGCTGGATTCGTCAACGGCTGTCCCAGGCCGGGCTGTCTGCCACCCAGGACGCCGTCGAGCTGATCGCCGCGCGGGTCGAGGGCAACTTGCTGGCCGCCGCCCAGGAAATCGAAAAGCTCAAACTGATGGCCGAAAGCGGCCAGATTACCGTCGAAACCGTGCAAGCCGCCGTGGCCGACAGTGCGCGCTTTGACGTGTTTGGCCTGACCGATGCGATTCTCAACGGCGAAGCCGCCCACGCCCTGCGCATGCTGGAAGGCTTGCGCGGCGAAGGCGTCGAACCACCGGTGATTCTCTGGGCCCTGGCCCGTGAGTTGCGTCTGCTGGCCAGCCTTGCGCTGCAATACAGCCAGGGCGTGCCGCTGGACAAAGCCTTCAGCTCGGCCCGACCGCCGGTCTGGGACAAGCGCAAACCGTTGATGAGCAAGGCCCTGCAACGCTACTCGGCGCAACGCTGGGCGCAGTTGTTGCTGGAAGCCCAGCGTATCGATGCGCAGATCAAAGGCCAGGCAGCGGGTTCGCCGTGGATGAGTTTGAGTCGGTTGTCGTTGTTGATGGCTGGGCAGAGATTGTCATTGCCTGCCGAGTAGGGGCCAAAGCAAGATCAAAAGATCGCAGCCTTCGGCAGCTCCTACATGGGATCGCGTATACCTGTAGGAGCTGCCGAAGGCTGCGATCTCTTGATCTTGTTTCCTACACAATTCACATCCATCGGCCCTATAGACAGAACCCAAACTTCGGCAGATTATTTCCCCCGCAAAACCCACTCATCCGAGAGAACCGATCATGAGCAAAAAGCCATCTAAACGTGGCCCCAACAAGGCCAAATCCATCATCGCCCAGCCACTGTTCCGCAGCCGTCAGGAACCCGCAGGCAAGGGCAAAGGCAGCTACCGCCGCGAAGCCTTCCAGTCTAATAGCTGGGAGGCTTCTTACTTTCTGGCCGCTTAAAGCGCAGCCCCCCTTCTCCATGTTAAGGTCTGCACCTGATTCGTATTTCCTGGACCTGTGCATGCCCCTTCGTCTTTCCCGTCGTTGGCACCTTCGCCAATTGATTGCTGCCTCCAGCCTCATATTGCTTGTCGCCTGCGCGGAAAAACCGACCGCCGCCGACGCCCAACCGCTTCAAACCCTCCCCGTCGCAACTGCGCCTGCGGTCATACCGCCCGTGGTGCCGACCGGTGAAAACCTCGATCTGCAGCCAACCCAGACCTTCGCTGAATGGCAGGCCGGTTTCCGCAAGGACGCCCTGGCCGCCGGTATTCGCGCCGACCTGTTCGACCGTGCGTTCTCCAATGTCAGCTTCGACGACAGCGTGATCCGCGCCGACCGCAGCCAGCCGGAATTCTCCCGCCCGGTGTGGGAATACCTCGACGGTGCGCTGTCGCCGCTGCGGGTCCGCAAAGGTCAGGCGTTGGTCAGCCAGTACGCCGACATCCTGCAAAGCATCGAGCAGCGCTACGGCGTCGACCGGCAAGCGCTGGTGGCGGTGTGGGGCATGGAGAGTAACTTCGGCCAGTTCCAGGGCAGCAAGTCGGTGATCAACTCACTGGCGACCCTGGCCTATGAAGGTCGTCGCCCTGGTTTTGCCCATGCGCAATTGATCGCCGCCCTGCAGATCCTGCAACAGGGCGACATCACACCGGAGAAAATGCTCGGTTCCTGGGCCGGCGCCATGGGCCAGACCCAGTTCATCCCGACCACCTACAACACGCACGCCGTGGATTTCGATGGCGACGGTCGCCGCGACATCTGGGGCAGCCCGGCGGATGCCCTGGCCTCGACCGCGCACTACCTGCAAAGCTCCGGCTGGCAGAAAGGCCAGCCGTGGGGCTTCGAAGTGCAGTTGCCGGGAAGTTTCAACTACGTGCTGGCCGATGGCACGATTCGCAAGAGCGTCGCCGAATGGCAGCAACTGGGCGTTTCGCTGCCCAATGGTGCCCAGGTTCCAGCAGGTGCCGAACACCTGTCGGCCGCCCTGCTGCTGCCTGCGGGTTATCGCGGTCCGGCCTTCCTGGTCCTCGACAACTTCCGCGCGATCCTCAAGTACAACAACTCATCGTCCTACGCCTTGGCCGTGAGCTTGTTGTCGGAGCGTTTCAACGGCGGTGGCCTGATCAGCGGCACCTGGCCGAAAGATGATTTGCCGCTCAGTCGCAGCGAGCGCATCGAGTTGCAGAACCTGCTGAGCGCGCAGAACTACGACGCAGGCACTGCCGACGGCATCATCGGTGCCAATACCCGCAAAGCCATTCGCACGGCCCAGCAGTCGTTTGGCTGGCCAGCGGACGGGTATCCGACGCACAAGTTGCTGGAAGGGTTGCGTAGCCGCTAAAAGCAAAAGATCGCAGCCTTCGGCAGCTCCTACAGGGTTTTGTGTACACCCGTAGGAGCTGCCGAAGGCTGCGATCTTTTTCGCATCACCCAGTTATTTGATGACGACATCCTGCTCCAACACCAACACCTTGTTCCCCGCATCCAGTTTGACCAACGCCCCCATGGGCAACGTTAAATTCGGATCGCAATGCCCACTGCGCCACCCGGCCAACACCGGAATCCGCAACGGTTCGAAGGTCTGCTTGAGCAGCCGCGCCAGCGCAACGGCGTCCACCCCCGCCACATCCCCCACCAGAACACCGCGAAGCTTGCCCAGCGTACCGGCCAGGCGCAGATGGGTCAGCAGTCGGTCGATGCGATACAGCGGCTCGTTGATGTCCTCGATAAACAGAATGACGCCCTCGGCCTCGATTTCATAAGGCGTGCCCATGGTGGCGGCAATCATCGACAAGTTGCCCCCCAGCAAGCGCCCGTGCGCGATGCCAGGCTCAATCGTGGTCAACGGGTAGGCCACCGGGTGCGCCAGCACACTGCCGGCCTTCACTTGGCCGCGCAGCAGGTTGAAGAATGACGACTCGGTGGGCTTCTGCTTGTCACCCAGCAGATCGGCGTTGAGCAACGGCCCATGAAAGGTCACGAAGCCGGCATAACGGCTGATCGCCAAGTGCAATGCCGTGATGTCGCTGTAGCCGATAAAGGGCTTGGCGTTGCGGCGTATCAAGTCGAAGTCGAGGCGATCGAGCAAACGCGGCGTGCCGTAGCCGCCGCGCAGGCAGATGATCGCGTCCACCTCCGTGTCAGCGAAGGCTGCGTGCAGATCATTGAGCCGAACCTCATCGCTGCCGGCCAGATAGCCGTCCTGCTCGTAGACGCCGGGAAACACCCGCAGCGAATAACCCCGGGCGCGCATCCATTGCACAGCCTTGTCGGTATCCAGCGATGCCGGGCCAGCGGGCGCAATTACGCCAATCATCCCTTGCGACGGCAAGGCCGGCACAGGAGCATGTGGAAAAAGAGTGTGGGTCGGTCGAACAGTCATCCATGAATCTCCCTGGGTGAAAACTTCAGCACACAGTAGTCAGGAACGGGCATAAACAGAAGAGGGTCAGTCACGCCGCGCATTGCAGGAAAAAACCATCATGGTTGCAGGCGAGGCAAAAAAACGCCCGCAGGGCCGGAGCCGTGCGGGCGCTTTTCAGGGTTCAGCCGCCAATCACAACGAGGCAATAAGCTCGGCTTTAACCAGCTTCGCTTGCTCGTCGGCGTGATACGAGGAACGTACCAACGGGCCGGAAGCCACGTTTTTGAAGCCCATCTTGTAGCCTTCTTCAGCGAACCAGGCGAACACGTCCGGGTGGACGAAACGCTGGACCGGCAAGTGGCTGCGGGACGGTTGCAGGTACTGGCCGAGGGTCAGCATGTCGATGTCGTGTTCGCGCATGCGCTTCATGACTTCGATGACTTCTTCGTCGGTTTCGCCCAGGCCCAGCATCAAGCCGGACTTGGTCGGAATGTGCGGCATCATCTGCTTGAAGCGTTGCAGCAGGGTCAACGACCACTGGTAATCCGAACCCGGACGCGCAGCCTTGTACAGGCGCGGCACGGTTTCCAGGTTGTGGTTGAACACATCCGGCGGCTCGGCGGCGGTGATTTCCAGCGCCACGTCCATGCGGCCACGGTAATCCGGGACCAGGGTTTCGAGCTGCACGTTCGGCGACAGCTTGCGGATCTCGCGGATGCAGTCGGCAAAGTGCTGGGCACCGCCGTCACGCAAGTCGTCGCGATCCACCGAAGTGATCACCACGTACTTGAGTTTCAGGTCAGCGATGGCGATGGCCAGGCTTTCCGGCTCATTGGTGTCCAGTGGCTTCGGACGACCGTGACCGACGTCGCAGAACGGGCAGCGACGGGTGCAGATGTCGCCCATGATCATGAAGGTCGCGGTGCCGCCGGAGAAGCACTCGCCCAGGTTCGGGCAGGAGGCTTCTTCGCAGACGCTGTGCAGCTTGTGTTTGCGCAACAGCGCCTTGATACGGTCGACTTCCGGGGACACCGGGATGCGCACGCGAATCCAGTCGGGTTTCTTCGGCAGTTCGGTGGTCGGAATGATCTTTACCGGGATGCGTGCAACCTTCTCGGCGCCGCGCAGCTTGACGCCGGCTTCAACCTTGGCACGCGGGGCCGGGCGCTCGGTAACATCCAGCGTCGGGATCATGGTTTGCACTGCATCAGTAGTCATATCAGTCGATTCCGCCCGTAAGGGTCGTCTGCTCAGCATAGTCGAGGTGTTTGACGAGCTGCGCGCGCAGCCGGGCACTTACCTCGGCAAATTCAATCGATCCTGCGTGATCGCTCAGCTGGGTCATCGCCAGCCCGGCGTAGCCGCAGGGATTAATCCGTCGAAACGGTTCCAGGTTCATGTCCACGTTCAGGGCCAGGCCATGAAAGGAACAACCGTGGCGGATTCGCAGCCCCAGGGACGCGATTTTCGCCCCGTCGACGTAGACACCCGGCGCATCCGGCTTGGCTGCGGCGCTGACGCCATAGCTGGCCAGCAACTCGATCAGGCAGTGTTCCATGCGGGTGACCAGGTCACGCACGCCGAAACCCAGCTTGCGAACGTCCAGCAACAGATAAGCCACCAATTGGCCGGGACCGTGGTAGGTCACCTGCCCACCGCGATCGACCTGCACCACCGGAATATCCCCCGGCAGCAACAGGTGTTCGGCCTTGCCGGCCTGGCCCTGGGTGAACACCGGAGGGTGCTCGACCAGCCAGATCTCGTCCGCGGCATCACTGCCGCGTTCATTGGTGAAGCGTTGCATGGCATGCCAGACCGGCTCATAAGCCATCTGGCCGAGCTCACGAAAGCCCAGCGTGCCAGACATCACAGCACCATGTGCACGAAACCGGTAGCCCGCAATTCGCTGTTGATGTCGTACAGCTGATCCTGACCGGTGGCGATGATGTGCAACTGGATGGTGGTGTACTTGCCGTTGCTGCTCTGGCGCTCGTCCACTTTCTCATCGTTGATCGTCGCGTGTTTCTTAACGATATCGATGATCTTCTGCTTGATATCCACAATGGTGTCGCCGATCACTTTAATCGGGTAGTCATTGGCCGGGAATTCGATCTTTGGCGCCTTTACTTCGGTGTCTGTCATGGCGTAACGGCCTCGTAAGCGTAAGCCGTGGCAACGAACATGGCCCCGCTCCGGATGGGAACGGGGCCATGCTGGTCCACACTAATTCAGTTGAACATGCCGTAGAAGAATAGACGGATGCTATCCCACATGCGGCGGAAGATACCACCCTCCTCGACCGCGTCCAGAGCGATCAGGTCAGCGCTGTGCACCACCTTGTCGTCCAGTTTCACTTCGACTTTACCGATCACGTCGCCCTTGGCGATAGGTGCAACCAGGTGCGGGTTCATGGTCATGCTGGCGGCGAGCTTTTTCAGCTGGCCTTTTGGCAGGGTCATGGTCAGGTCTTCAGCCAGGCCGGCCTTGACTTGATTGGTGGTGCCTTTCCAGACAGGGGCCTGAGCCAGCTCGGCGCCTTTCTGATAGAAGGTCTGGGTTTCGAAGAAACGGAAACCGTAAGTCAGCAGTTTTTGCGTTTCGGAGGCGCGAGCCACTTCGCTGTTGGTGCCGAACACCACGGCGATCAGACGCATGCCATCACGTACAGCCGAAGACACCATGCAGTAGCCGGCTTCGTCGGTGTGACCGGTTTTCAGACCATCGACGGTCTTGTCGCGCCACAGCAGCAGGTTGCGGTTAGGCTGCTTGATGCCGTTCCAGAAGAACTCTTTCTGCGAGTAGATCGCATAGTGAGCCGGGTCTTCGTGGATGATTGCGCGAGCCAGCAACGACATGTCGTGAGCCGACGAGTAGTGCTCAGGGTTCGGCAGGCCGGTCGGGTTCATGAAGTGGCTGTTGGTCATGCCCAGGTCGCCGGCCGTCTTGTTCATCATGTCGGCGAACGCGTCTTCGCTACCGGCGATGTGCTCGGAGAGCGCAACACTGGCGTCGTTACCCGACTGAATGATGATGCCGTGCAGCAGGTCGCTGACAGTCACCTGCGAGCCGACCTTGATGAACATCCGCGAACCGCCGGTGCGCCAGGCGTTTTCGCTGACGGTCACCGGATCGTTCTCGCCGATCTGGCCGCGACGGATTTCCAGGGTCGCGATGTACGCGGTCATCAGCTTGGTCAGGCTGGCCGGCGGCAGACGCTGGTCACCGTTGTTCTCGACCAGCACGTTGCCGCTGCTGGCATCCATGAGCACATAGGCTTTGGCGGCCAGTTGTGGTGGCGAAGGCATCATCTCGACCGCGAAGGCGGCTGGCGAGAGGAGCAGCGGGACTAACAGGCACAGGCGTTTGGCAAAGGTGGTGATGTTCATCCGTCTCTCGAAATCGCTAATGGAAACTGCCCAAGGGCAAAACTAATCAGATGACCTTCTAAAGGGTCATCGCGTGTTCAGTTGCTCACTCTGTAACCCTTGCCGGGCTTTTGTTCTTCAACGAGCCAACAACCAGGTCCGCCCCCCAAAACCGCAAGCGAACCCTCAATCAAGTACTGCGTGTTACTCGGCGGTGACCAGGCTCGGCGAACCGAGATTGGCCATTCGCACGCTGTTCTGCACCTGCTGGATCTCACCCTGCGAACCGATCGGCCCCAGGCGCACCCGATGCAGTGTCTGTTGGTTGCGCACGATCGAGCTGATGAACACCGGAGCGCTCACCATCCCGCTGAGCTTCGATCTCAGGAGTTCTGCAGCGTCCGGGTTGGCGAACGCGCCCACCTGCAGATACTGGCCAGACGCTGGTACAGAAGCGTTTTTTTTTGCGGCAACCTGCACCGGCACAGTGTCCGACGCGTGTTGCTGCGGCGGTGGCGTCCATTGCTCGACCGTTCCCGCCGAAGCGGTAATGGTCGGCGCGGCATTTTGCGCTACTTGAGGCTCGTTGAGCATCAAAGGCGCCGGACGGCCTTTGGCCGCCCACCACTGCTGCGGATCGATGCCTTCGACCTTGACCCGCGCCGTGCCGATTTCGGCATAGCCGAGCTTCTTGGCGGCGGCGTAGGACAAATCGATGATGCGGTCCGAGTAGAACGGCCCACGGTCGTTGACGCGCAGGACCACACTCTTGTTGTTGTCCAGGTTAGTCACCCGAACGTAACTCGGCAGCGGTAAGGTCTTGTGGGCGGCACTCATGCCGTACAGGTCATAGACCTCGCCGTTGGCGGTGTTCTGGCCATGGAACTTGGTGCCGTACCACGACGCCGTGCCAGAGGCGACGTAGGTCTTGGAGTCTTGCAGCGGAAAGTAGGTCTTGCCAAGCACGGTGTACGGGTTGGCTTTATAAGGGCCGCTGTGCAGGGTCGGCGTGGCATCCGGGATGCGCGAAACATCGACGTCCCACCACGGCGCGCCATCTTTGTGCGCGCGGTTGATGTCCAGGCCCGGCATGGCGCGCACGGCGGTTCCAGAGGTCTTCTGGGTCGGCGCGCGGCTGGTCGAACAACTGGCGAGCACCACCGCCAACGCGGCGAATGCCATCAGCTTCAGGGGTTTATTCATAGGCAATGCCCGCATTACTTGACGCCCCGTGCTTGGACCAGCTGTTCAGACAGTTGATGTACGGCCATGGCGTACATCACGCTGCGGTTATAACGCGTGATCGCGTAAAAGTTCTTCAGGCCCATCCAGTATTCAGGGCCATTGTCACCTTCCAGGCGGAAAGCGGTGACCGGCATATCATCGCGCAGCGCATCATGACTCGACCACCCCAACGCCCGCAACTCCCCGACGGTTTTCGTCGGTTCGAGACCGGTGGTCAAACCGTCGTCCACCTGATCGCCACGCACATCGGCGCGACTGACCACCGGCTCGCCGGCGACCCAGCCGTGACGCTTGAAATAACTGGCGACGCTGCCAATGGCATCGTCCGGATTGGTCCAGATATTAATGTGGCCATCACCGTCAAAGTCCACCGCATAGGCGCGGAAACTGCTCGGCATAAACTGCGGCAGCCCCATCGCGCCAGCGTAGGAGCCTTTGAGGGTCAGCGGATCAACCTGCTCTTCCCGGGCCAGCAACAGGAACTCACGCAATTCCTTGCGGAAAAATTCGGCACGGGGAGGATAGTCGAAACCCAGGGTCGACAACGCGTCGATCACCCGGTAATTACCGGTATTGCGGCCGAAAAAGGTTTCAACGCCGATGATCGAGACAATCACCTGGGCCGGCACGCCGTATTCCTGCTCGGCACGGGCCAATACGGCCTCGTGCTGGCGCCAGAAGTCCACGCCACGGGCAATGCGCGCGTCGGTGAGGAACATCGGGCGATATTCTTTCCATTGCTTGACCCGTTCGGCAGGCTTGGAGATCGCATCGAGGATCGCCTGCTTGCGCTCGGCTTCGCGGAACACGCCCATCAGCTGTTCACCGGCAAAGCCGTAGTCGCGGGTCATTTCACCGACGAATTCGGCCACCTGGGGTGAGCCTTCGTAATCGCCGGCCCGCGCTTGTTCCGCGGTACCAAGGATGCCTACCAGGCCGACCCACGGCGCGTATCGAGTCGCCCAGCCACGCATTGCTTGCATTGAAATCTTCACCTTATTCAAACCTGTGCGATCCACTTACGATGGGTATGGATCGACATCAAAACCCCAAACGCTGACAGCAGCGTCACCAGCGAAGTTCCTCCGTAGCTAATGAACGGCAACGGCACCCCCACAACCGGCAACAGGCCACTGACCATACCGATGTTGACGAAAACGTAAACAAAAAACGTCATGGTCAGGCTGCCGGCCAGCAATTTGCCGAACAAAGTCTGGGCTTGGGCGGTAATCACCAGGCCGCGACCGATCAACAACAGGTAAATCAGCAACAGCGCGCAAATGCCCACCAGGCCGAATTCCTCGCCCAGCACGGCAATAATGAAGTCGGTATGGCTTTCCGGCAGGAAGTCCAGGTGCGACTGGGTGCCCAGCAGCCAACCCTTGCCGAATACGCCGCCGGAACCGATGGCGGCTTTGGACTGAATGATGTTCCAACCAGTGCCCAACGGATCGCTTTCCGGGTCGAGGAACGTCAGGATTCGCTGCTTCTGGTAGTCGTGCATGATGAAGAACCACATCGCCACCGCTACCGGGATGACAGCGACCAGCACGCTGAGAATCCAGCGCCAGCGCAAACCACCCATGAACAGCACGAACGCGCCACCCGCCAGGATCAGCAGCGACGTGCCGAGATCCGGCTGACGCACGATCAGGATGAATGGCAACCCGATCAGAAACAGACTGACGCCCACATGCTTGAGCTGCGGCGGCAGCGTGCGCTTGGACAAGTACCAGGCGATGGTCGCCGGCATCAGGATCTTCATGAACTCCGAGGGCTGGAAGCGGATCACCCCGGGAATGTTGATCCAGCGCGTGGCGCCCATGGCGTTGTGGCCCATGACGTCCACCACCACCAGCAACAGCACGCCGAGCACATAACCGATCGGCACCCAGCGAGCCATGAAACGCGGTTCGAACTGGGCGATGACGATCATCGACACCAGGCCGATGCCAAAGGAAGTGGCTTGCTTGGCCAGCAGATCCCAACTCTTGCCACTGGCCGAATACAGCACGAACAGGCTGCCGGCGGCGAGGGTCAGCAACAGGATCAACAACGGGCCGTCGATGTGCATGCGTTGCAGCAGCGTCGCCCGGCGACGCATCACGTCCTCGCTGGAGAGGATGCGATCGAAATTACTCTTCACGGGCCGTAGCCTCCGCGCTGATAGGGCCGGCGTATTCCGGTTTGAGTCGGCCATCCTGGTCCAGGAGCCAGGCATCCATCACTTGCCGCACCACAGGCGCCGCGACGCCGGAACCGGACTCGCCGTTCTCGACCATCACCGACACCACGATTTTCGGGTTGTCGGCCGGCGCGAAGCCGACAAACAAGGCGTGGTCGCGGTGGCGTTCCTGCACCTTGGAGCGGTCGTACTTCTCGCCCTGCTTGATCGCGACCACCTGGGCCGTACCGCTTTTACCGGCGATCCGGTACTGCGAACCGATGGCCGCTTTGCGCGCCGTACCGCGAGCACCGTGCATCACCTGCTGCATGCCGTGGTTGACCTTGGTCCAGTCGGACGGGTCGCGCAGGACGATGTCCGGCATCGGATTTTCATCCTTGGGCCGCTCACCCTCGACGGTTTTTGCCAGGTGCGGACGGTTCCACACACCTTTGTTGGCGACCAGCGCCGTGGCTTGCGCCAGTTGCAGCGGTGTGGATTGCATGTAGCCCTGGCCGATCCCCAGAATCAGGGTTTCGCCCGGGAACCAGGCCTGACGCCGGGTCGCCCGCTTCCATTCGCGAGATGGCATCAGGCCTGGGGATTCTTCGAACATGTCCAGCGAGACTTTCTGGCCGATGCCGAATTTACCGAGATAAGAGGACAACCGATCGATGCCCAGCTTGTGGGCCAGGTCATAGAAATAGGTGTCGTTGGAACGCATGATCGCCGTGTCCAGGTCGACGTAGCCGTCGCCGGTACGGTTCCAGTTGCGGTACTTGTGATCGTAGTTGGGCAGCATGTAGTAGCCGGGATCGAAGACCCGGGTCGAAGCGGTGACCACGCCCGAATCCAGACCGGCAATCGCCACCGCCGGTTTAATCGTCGAGCCCGGCGGGTACAGACCGCGCAATACGCGGTTGAACAGCGGCCGGTCGATGGAGTCACGCAACTCGGCATAGGCCTTGAAGCTGATGCCGGTGACGAACAGGTTCGGGTCGAAACTCGGCTGGCTGACCATCGCCAGGACTTCGCCGGTGTTCGGGTCCAACGCCACCACGGCACCACGACGACCGCCAAGTGCCGCTTCGGCGGCTTCTTGCAATTTGATGTCCAGGCTCAGGACGATGTCCTTGCCGGGAATCGGATCGGTACGCTTGAGCACGCGCAAGACGCGGCCCCGGGCGTTGGTCTCGACTTCTTCGTAACCCACCTGGCCGTGCAGCTCGGGCTCGTAGAAGCGCTCGATGCCGGTCTTGCCAATTTGATGAGTACCGCTGTAACCCACCGGGTCCAGGGTTTTGAGCTCTTTCTCGTTGATCCGGCCCATGTAACCCACGGAGTGCGCGAAGTGCGCGCCTTGCGGGTAATGCCGCACCAGTTGTGCGACCACTTCCACGCCTGGCAGCCGGAACTGGTTCACCGCGATCCGGGCGATTTGCTCTTCGGTCAGCTCGAACAGGATCGGCACCGGCTCGAATGGCCGGCGCCCCTGCTTCATGCGCTTCTCGAAAATCCCCCGGTCCTCGGGTGTCAGTTCCAGCACCTGGACGATCACGTCGAGCACTTGCTGCCAGTCGCCGGAGCGCTCGCGGGTCATGCTCAGGCTGAAGCTGGGCCGGTTGTCGGCCACCACCACGCCATTACGGTCGAAGATCAGCCCGCGGGTCGGCGGAATCGGCTGCACGTGGACGCGGTTGTTTTCCGACAGGGTCGAGTGGTACTCGTACTGAATCACCTGAAGGAAATACAACCGGGCAATCAGCACGCAGATCAGCGCCACCACCGCAATTGCCCCGAACACGACGCGGCCACGCACCAGACGGGCGTCTTTTTCGTGGTCCTTGATGCGGATCGGCTGGGACATGGGGGCAGAACTACTTGTGGTAAGGGTGGCCGGACAGAACTGTCCAGGCACGGTACAACTGTTCGCCGATCAGAATCCGCACCAACGGGTGCGGCAACGTCAACGGCGACAACGACCAACGCTGATCGGCCCGGGCACAGACTTCCGGCGCCAGCCCTTCGGGGCCGCCGACCATGAAATTCACCGTGCGCGAGTCCAGCCGCCAGCGATCGAGTTCGACCGCCAGTTGCTCGGTGCTCCAGGGCTTGCCGTGGACTTCAAGGGTGACAATCCGCTCGTTCGGCCCGACCTTGGCCAGCATGGCTTCGCCTTCCTGACGGATGAAGCGCGCCACGTCGGCGTTCTTGCCACGGGTATTGAGCGGTATTTCCACCAGTTCCAGCGCCAGCTCGGACGGAAGACGCTTGGCATATTCATGCCAGCCTTCTTCCACCCACTTGGGCATGCGTGAACCGACGGCGATCAGTCGCAGTCGCACAGCGGTCCCTTACTGCTGGTCTTTGTTGAGCTTGATGAAATGCTCGTGGGTGTTTTCCGGGCTGTGGTGAGCCGCGTTCAGCGCACGGCTCTGCTCGGCACCGGACCACAGACGCTCGAGGTCGTAAAACTGACGAGCCGAAGCGGTCATCATGTGCACGATCACGTCGTCCATATCCAGCAGGACCCAGTCGCTGTCGCCTTTGCCTTCTTCACCCAGTGGCTTGACGCCCAGGGCTTTGACAGCTTCGCGAACCTTGTCCAGCATCGCGCCGATCTGGCGGTTGGAGGTACCGGTGGCGATGATCATGTAGTCAGTGATGCTCTGCTTTTCGCGAACGTCGATGACCTGGATGTCCTGGCCTTTCACGTCTTCCAGGGCAGCAACGGCAACCTTGACCAGCTCGTCACCCTTGAGGGGCTCGGTGGTGAGAACCGGCTCAGGCAGCGGGGCGCTCTTGAACGTGCCTTTGCGCTTTACTTTAGTTACGTCTTTGTTCGTCATATAAAACTCGTTTTGCTCGTATGTTCGGGCGTTTCAATACACGTCGTTACGTGCCTTGAAACGTGCCCTTTTTTCAGTTCGACGCACGGTAGAGACCGTGCGCATCGATGTAGGCCAGGACCGCGTCGGGCACCAGGAAACGTACCGACTTACCGCTGGCCAGCAGTTGACGGATCTGGGTGGCGGATACCGCGAGCGGTGTCTGCCAGACGAATGCAATCTGTCCGCTCGGCCCTTTAAGGGCCAGCGGGTCGCTCACCGAGCGTGCCGCCAACAGATTGCGCAAGGCATCCGGCGGTTCGCTGTCGGCATCCGGGCGTTGCAGCACCAGGATGTGGCAATGCTGGAGCAACTCTTCCCAGCGGTGCCAAGTGGGCAGGCCGCAAAATGCGTCCCAGCCCAAAAGTAGAAAAACCTGGGTTTCAGCGGCCATTTCGGCACGCATCAATTCCAGGGTATCGATAGTGTAGGACGGTTTGTCCCGCTGCAATTCGCGGGCGTCCACCACCAACGGCGCCACACCGGCCACCGCGCACTCGACCATCGCCAAGCGGTCCTGCGCCGACACCTGCGGCGTGTCCCGATGGGGCGGCCTGGCACTGGGTGTCAGGCGCAGCTCATCGAGGCCCAGGGATTCGGCGACTTCCAGTGCACCGCGCAAATGGCCGATGTGCACCGGGTCAAACGTTCCGCCCAGCACGCCAATGCGTCGAGGCTCAGCCTTGCCGGCAGTGTCCGGGGCTGACGGGTCGAGGTCGCCCAAGTCAGACCGACTCCTGTCCGCGCAACTGGCCATCACCGACCACGATGTACTTCTCGCAGGTCAGACCTTCGAGGCCCACCGGGCCGCGGGCGTGCAGCTTATCAGTAGAAATGCCAATCTCGGCACCCAATCCGTATTCAAAGCCATCGGCGAAGCAGGTCGGCGTGTTGATCATCACCGACGACGAGTCGACTTCAGCCACAAAACGCCGGGTGTCCGCGAGGTTTTCGCTGACGATCGAATCGGTGTGGTGGGAGCCGTGCTTATTAATGTGCTCGATGGCCTGGTCCAGCCCGTCGACCACACGGATCGACAGAATCGGCGCCAGGTATTCGGTGTTCCAGTCATCTTCAGTGGCCGCAACGGCCTCGATGATCGCCCGGGTGCGTTCGCAGCCACGCAGCTCGACGCCTTTTTCGCGGAACTGGGCAGCCATCGATGGCAGGAAATCTTTGGCAACGCTTTGATCGACCAGCAAGGTTTCCATCGCGCCGCAGATGCCATAACGGTAGGTTTTGGCGTTGAAGGCGATGCGCTGGGCTTTCGGCAGGTCGGCGTGGGCACTGACGTAGACGTGGCAGATGCCGTCCAGGTGCTTGATCACCGGCACGCGGGCGTCGCGGCTGACGCGCTCGATCAGGCCTTTGCCACCGCGCGGCACGATGACGTCGACGTATTCCGGCATGGTGATCAGCGCGCCGACAGCCGCACGGTCGGTGGTTTCGACCACTTGCACCACGGCGGCCGGCAGGTCGGCCTCGGCCAGACCGCGCTGGATGCAGGCGGCGATGGCACGGTTGGAATGAATCGCCTCGGAACCGCCACGCAGGATAGTCGCGTTACCGGACTTCAGGCACAGGCTGGCGGCATCGATGGTCACGTTCGGACGGGACTCGTAGATGATCCCGATCACGCCCAGCGGCACGCGCATCTTGCCCACCTGGATACCGGACGGGCGAAAGCTCATGTCACGAATCGCGCCGACCGGGTCCGGCAGGGCCGCGACCTGACGCAGACCGACGATCATGCCGTCGATGCGCGCCGGGGTCAGTGCCAGGCGCTCCAGCAATGCGGGCTCAAGACCATTGGCCCGACCGGCGGCCAGATCCCGTTCATTGGCTGCCGTCAGCTCGCCACGAGCAGCGTCCAGCGCATTGGCAGCGGCCTGCAAGGCGCGGTTTTTCTGCGCAGTGCTGGCACGGCCGATGATGCGCGACGCTTCGCGGGCAGCGCGACCCAGGCGGGTCATGTAGTCGAGGACGGACTCAGTCATGTCTGATGGGGTCTTGGCAAAGATGAAAGCGGCAGATTATAGCTGTCGCGCCCTGGGACTAACAGCGGTGACGGGCGGATGGTCGAAATGGAGGGCAATTAGCCGACGTTCAGCCGTGATTAAGCTGCAAATTGTTATCATCGCGGCTCAATCAGCCCTGATAAACGCCGTTCATCATGTCCAACCTGACTGTTCGCGCCGCCCTTTCAGCCCTGCCCGCGGCGCTGCCCGACGCTTTTTTCGACCGCGACGCACAAGTGCTGGCCCGGGATTTACTCGGTAAAGTCATCCGCCACCGGGTTGGCGATTTGTGGCTCAGCGCCCGGATTATTGAAACCGAAGCCTATTACTGCGAAGAAAAAGGCAGTCATGCCTCCCTCGGCTACACAGAAAAGCGTAAGGCTTTGTTTCTGGATGGCGGCCACATCTATATGTATTACGCCCGGGGCGGCGATTCCCTGAACTTCAGCGCCCAAGGGCCGGGCAACGCGGTACTGATCAAATCCGCCTACCCATGGGTCGATGAATTAAGCGGGCCGGCGAGCCTGGCGCAAATGCTGCTGAACAACCCCGACGCTCAAGGTCGTCCTCGGCCCTCGCAAAAACTCTGCGCCGGCCAGACGCTGCTGTGCAAGGCACTGGGTTTGAAGGTGCCCGTCTGGGACGCCAAGCGTTTTGATCACGAGGTGCTGCTGGTGGAAGACGTCGGCCCGGCGCCGGCACACATTATTCAAACCACACGCCTGGGCATCCCCCACGGGCGTGACGAACACCTGATGTACCGCTTCGTTGATGCGGCTTACGCGCCGTACTGCACACGGAACCCGCTGCGACGGGGACAGGTCGAAGATCGCGATTATTTTTTGCTGTAAACACATCTCCCCGTAGGAGCTGCCGAAGGCTGCGATCTTTTGACCTTGATCTTTCCGGTATCGCTGAAAATCAAGATCAAAAGATCGCAGCCTTCGGCAGCTCCTACGCCGGGCTCAATTCATAAATGGAGTTGTAGGTATGGGCCCATGGCTCGATAGCATCACTGGCTGGTTGACGGTCAATCCGCAATGGCTGGCCGCCGCCGTGTTTATCGTGGCCTGTGTCGAATGCCTGGCGATTGCCGGGTTGATCGTGCCCGGCACCGTTTTGCTGTTCGCCGTGGCGGTGCTGGCCGGTAGTGGCGCGCTGCCCCTGGGTGAAACCCTGTTGCTGGGTTTTCTCGGTGGCTTGCTGGGCGATGTGGTGTCGTACTTCCTGGGGCGGCATTTCCATCAGAACATCCGGCGCCTGCCCGGCTTGCGCCATCACCCTGAATGGATTGCCGGGGCCGAGTCCTATTTCCAGCGCTATGGCATCGCCAGCCTGTTGGTCGGGCGTTTTATCGGGCCGTTAAGGCCGATGCTGCCGATGGTGGCCGGGATGTTCGACATGCCTTTCCCGCGTTTCGCCGCCGTCAGCCTGTTGGCCGCCGCTGGCTGGAGCGTGGCGTACTTGCTGCCCGGCTGGGCCACGGGGGCGGCGATTCGTTTGCCGTTGCCGGAAGGGTTCTGGCCGCAAGCAGGGATTGTCGCGGGCAGCATCGCGGCGATGATCGGTTTGAGCGTCACCAGCAGTTTGCGTCGCCATCGCCACGCCACGGCCTATATCGCCGGCCTGGGTTTGCTGATTCTGCTGGGGCTGTTTATCGGTTATCCGCACCTGACCGCTCTTGATCAAGGCGTGATGACCCTGGTGCAAGAACACCGCAGCCCAATGCTCGACGAGGTGGCGGTGACCTTCACGCTGATCGGCGAATTCCGCAACATGCTGGTGTTCAGCGCCCTACTGACCGGTTTGCTGCTGCTCACCCGGCAATGGCGCCAGGCGATTTTCGCCGGCGGCGCGTTGCTGTTTACAGCGCTGGGCAACACCGTGACCAAACACTTTTTCGCCCGCCTGCGCCCGGAAGTGCTGACCGACCCGCTGACCAGCTACAGCATGCCCAGTGGTCACGCCTCGGGCTCTTTCGCGCTGTTCCTGGCCATCGCCGTTCTCGCCGGACGCGGGCAACCGCCACGCATGCGCCTGACCTGGCTGCTGTTGGGGTGCTTGCCAGCGCTGGCGATTGCAATGTCGCGGGTTTATCTCGGCGCGCATTGGCCGACTGACGTGCTGGCCGGCGCAATGCTGGCGGCGTGCGTTTGTGCGGCGAGTCTGTGGTTGAGCCAGCGGCAGACGCCGCTCAACCCGATGCCGCCCAAGGTCTGGTGGCTGGTGCTGCCGGCGCTGCTGGTCTTGTTTACCTTCTTCGTGTTGCGGCATTTGCCACATACGATGTTGCGATACGCTTATTGAAGATCAAAAGATCGCAGCCTTCGGCAGCTCCTACACAGGATCGGCGTACGATCCGCAGGCTGCGATCTTTTAGCGATCACGCAAACAATTCGCCCTGCAACTCATCCAGCAACGCCTGAATCGCATCCAGCCGTTGCTGCGGATCATCGAGTTGCAGCAGGTCGATCTTGTCCACTTCGGCAAATGGCAGCAGATACGCCAATTGATTGGCCAAGGACTGTTGCCCGGTCGCTTCTGTGCCCATGTTCAGCGCCTCGACCATCGGGTGCTCGGCCAGGGCCTTGAGCAGCGCGACCAGGTCGGCGTCTTCATCCTGTAACGGTTGTTCCGGTTCGTCTTCCAGCCACTCGACGTCGGCGACGGTCAGGTGATCGCGCTGGACCTCGGCGCGCAACACGTGGAAGCGGCGCCCGCCCTGCACCCGAATCCCCAGCAGGCCGTTGTCCTGCTGTTTGAAATCGGTGATCAAGGCTTCACACCCCACCAGCGCATAACCCGCCGGGGCGATGCCGACTTCTTCGCCGTCAAGGATGCACACCACGCCAAAGCCGCCGCCCTGTTTCATGCAGCGGCTGATCATGTCCAGGTAGCGCGCCTCGAAAATCTGCAAATCGAGGATGCACCCCGGAAACAGCACCGTGTTCAGCGGGAATAACGGCAAGCTCATAGACATTTCCTTACACCACCATCGACACCGCCAACGGCAGGAACACCGCCGTGGCCACGCCCATCAGACTCATCGCCAGCGCCGCGAAGGCGCCGCACTCTTCACTTTCCTGCAACGCCACCGAGGTGCCGACCGCGTGGGCGGTCATCCCTAAAGCCATGCCTCGGGCCTCAGGGCTGTGGACACCCAGCCTGGTCAACAGGCTCGGACCAAAAATCGCGCCGATCACGCCGGTAATCAACACGAACACCGCCGCCAGCGCCGCGACGCCACCGATCTGCTCGGCCACCAGCATCGCAATCGGCGAGGTCACGGATTTCGGCGCCATGGTCATCAGGATCATGTGCTCGGCCCCGAACCACCAGCCCAGCAACACGCCCATGCCCGTGGCGACCACGCCGCCTATCACCAGCGTAGTAAATATCGGCCAGAACAACTGCCGAATCCGTCGCAGGTTCAGGTACAGCGGCACCGCCAGGGCAACGGTGGCAGGCCCCAGCAGGATGCTGAGGATCTCGGTGCTCTTGCGGTACTCGGCGTAGGTCAGGCCGCAGCTCACCAATACACCAATCACCAGCACCATCGACACCAGCACCGGTTGCAGGAAGATCCAGCGGGTTTTCTCGAACGCCGCGAGCACCAGTTGATAGGCGCCCAAGGTAATGCCGATGCCGAACAGCGGGTGGTGAATCACCGCATCCAGCGCGCCGTGCCAGTCGAGGATCATTGGCCTTCCCCGCGATGGGCGTGACGCTTGATCAGGCGCTGCATCAGCACACCGACGAAGGCCATGGACAGCACCAGCGACAACACCAGCGCGCCGGCGATGGCCCAGAAGTCGGCGGCGATGTCCTTGGCGTAGACCATCACGCCCACAGCGGGCGGCACCAGCAGCAGCGGCAGATAACGCAACAGACTGCTGGCGGCCAGACTCAGCGGTTCGCCGACCTCGCCACGCATGATCAGGTAAACCAGCAACAGCAGCAGACCGATAATCGGCCCCGGCAGCACCGGCAACAACAGGTGGTTGATGGCTGTGCCCAGCAATTGGAACAGCACCAGCCAGGTCAGGCCACGTAACAACATCCGGCATCTCCCGTGCGCACTCCCCACAAAAAAGGGGCCCGGCATTATAAGCACGCCGACGCTATACACCGGCATTCGCCAAAAGCATGGTCAGTTGACCGGAGCAATTTGCCATGTTGATCTAAAGTGGTAATCCGGGAGGTCAAATCCCCCCACCTCAAAACTATAAAACCGATGAACCCAAGGAGAGTCTCAATGCCCTATGTTCCCGTTGCAGAGCTCAAAGATTATGTCGGCAAGGAACTTGGACGTTCCGAATGGCTCACTATCGATCAGGAGCGCATCAACCTGTTCGCCGAAGCCACCGGGGATTTTCAGTTCATTCACGTCGACCCGGTCAAAGCCGCGCAAACGCCATTTGGCAGCACCATTGCCCACGGTTTCCTGTCGCTGTCGCTGATGCCCAAACTGATGGAAGACATCCTGATCCTGCCCGAAGGCGTGAAGATGGTGGTCAACTACGGCCTGGACAGTGTGCGTTTCATCCAGCCGGTGAAAGTCAATTCACGGGTCCGGCTCAAGGTCGACATGAACGAAGTCACCGAGAAAAAACCCGGCCAATGGCTGCTCAAAGCCACCGCGACACTGGAGATAGAAGGCTCGGATAAACCGGCGTACATCGCTGAACCGCTGTCCCTCTGTTTCGTGTAAACCATCCCGGATGCGAAGCAGCGCACGCTGTTTCGCGACCTTCTCTATATATACGATGCGTAGCTGCGGCATACTCGGTCGCCTAATTGCCCGGAACCCGCTATGCGCTCACTTGCACCCCTCGCTTTGACCCTGTTGCTCACCGCTTGCGGCGATGGCGAATCGCTGTTGTCCCCTGACGCCCGCCTGCCGGACGGCGGACGCTATCGCGGGGATTTGGTCAACGGACTGCTGCAAGGCCAGGGTCGCATCGACTACCCCAACGGCAGTTGGTACGCCGGCCAGTTCGACAAAGGCCAGTGGCATGGCCAGGGTGAGTGGCACGGCAGCAACGGCGAAGTCTATCGCGGGCAGTTCCAGCAAGGTCTGTTCGACGGCCAGGGCACGCTGACCACCAATGGCAGCAGCTACACCGGCGGTTTCAAGCTCGGCCGGCGTGACGGTGAAGGCACCCTCAAAGAAAACGGCATGACGTACCGTGGCGAGTTCAAGGCCGACCAGTATTCCGGGCTCGGGCGTCTAGAACTCGAAGACGGCAGCTCCTATCAAGGCCAGTTCGCCCACGGCAAACCCAACGGCGAAGGGCAGCGCGGCGACTCCAGCGGCAACCAGTTCAGCGGGCATTTCGTTGATGGCCAACTGGAAGGCAACGGCACCTTCAACAGCGCCGACGGCGATATTTACGTCGGCAGCTTCAAGGACAACCAGCTCAACGGCAAGGGCCGCTACGAGAACGCCGACGGCGACGTCTGGATCGGCCAGTTCAAGGAAGGCGCGCTCAGCGGCAAGGGCGAACTGATCGGCACCGACGGCAGCCACTACGTCGGTCAATTCAGCGACTGGCGCTTTACCGGCCAGGGTCGGTTGAACCTGGCCGACGGCAGTTTCTACGTCGGTGGGTTTGACGGTGACAGCTATTCGGGGCGCGGCACTCTGGTGCTGACCGATGGCAGCGTCCTCAGCGGCACCTGGATCAACGGCCAGCGCGTGCGCGACGCCGACGGCAAGTTGCTGCCCGACACCCTTGAACTCGGCTTGCTGGCCCAGGGCCGCTTGCTCGACGAAGCGCTGGCCGCCGTCCCCGCCTCGACCCCGGCGGTCGAGTTGTACACCCTGACCC
This sequence comes from Janthinobacterium sp. LPB2021202312-11-4, assembly GCF_037049705.1. NCBI lineage: Bacteria > Pseudomonadati > Pseudomonadota > Betaproteobacteria > Burkholderiales > Oxalobacteraceae > Janthinobacterium > Janthinobacterium sp. LPB2021202312-11-4. The sequence continues at coordinate 103,783 of NZ_JBAGKV010000008.1, forward strand.
TCGGTGGCGACGGCAAGCAGAGCGTGTTCCTGCGCGAGTCCGACTACGTCGCCAACATGCTCGCCAGCCGCTTCGGTGCTTATGGCCAAATCCGCCTGGTCAACCATCGCGACCACCTCGCCGACCGGCCAATGGCCACTCGGGAAAACCTGCGCCGCGCCGCCCAGACCCTGGCCGAACGCAGCGGCCCGGAAGACTTGCTGTTCATCTACCTCACCAGCCACGGCACCAGCGAACACGAACTGGTGCTCGACCAGCCGCGCATGGAGCTGGCCGACCTGCCGGCCGACGAACTGGCCGCGGTCCTGGCGCCGCTGAAGAATCGCGACAAGATCGTTGTGATTTCGTCCTGCTATTCCGGCGGTTTCATCCCGGCATTGAAAGACGAACGCACCCTGATCATGACCGCCTCGCGGGCCGACCGGGTGTCCTTCGGTTGCTCGGAAGAAGCCAACTTCACCTACTTCGGCGACGCGCTGTTCGCCCAGGCACTGAACCAGACCGACGATCTGGAGCAAGCCTTCAAACTGGCCAAGGCCACCGTGGCCGAGCGCGAACTGGCGGACAACTTCGAAGCCTCCGAGCCACAGATCTGGGCACCGAAAACCGTGCTCGCCCACTGGCAATTGCTGCGCAAACAGCAAGCGCGAAAAGCATTACAAAGTGCTGCTGTCAGCAGCAAGGACGCCAAGAGCAACTAAGCTGATTAGTATCAAGGGGGAAACACTATGTACTTGACGCCTCAGCATGTACTGCTTGCCGGAGCGACCGGATTAACCGGCGAACATTTGCTTGATCGCCTGCTCAACGAGCCAACGATTACGCGGGTCCTGGCCCCTTCACGCCGGGCACTGGCCGAGCATCCCCATCTGGAAAACCCGGTAGGCGACCCATCGGTGTTCCTGCCCCAACTGAACGGCCGCGTCGATATCGCTTACTGCTGCCTCGGCACCACCATCAAACAGGCCGGTTCCGAGGAGGCGTTTCGTGCGGTGGACCTGGACATGGTCGTGGCCTTCGCCAAACGCGCACGGGAAATGGGTGCACGGCACCTGATCGTGATCAGTGCCTTGGGGGCCGATCGCAGATCCTCGATTTTCTACAATCGGGTCAAAGGCGAGATGGAACACGCATTGCGCGAACAGGATTGGCCGCAGCTGACCATTTGCCGCCCCTCCCTGCTGCTGGGCGACCGGGTCGAACCGCGCCTGGCCGAGCAATTCGCCGGGCCGTTGTCGCGCTTGATTCCAGGCAAATACCGTGGCATCGAAGCCTGCCAACTGGCCCGCGCCATGTGGCGCCTGGCGCTGGAAGAGCAGGACGGCGTGCGGGTGGTTGAGTCGGATGAGTTGCGTAAGTTAGGTAAATAATTCTGCGGTGTCTTGGAGGACGCTTTCGCGAGCAAGCCCGCTCCCACATTGGATCTGTGTGGGAGCGGGCTTGCTCGCGAAGGGCACAACACCGATCCAAAGCCGAACGCTACAACCCACCCGTCGCCTGAAAACTCACCCCGATCACCGTCAACACCGACAACGGCAACAACAGCGTGTCGAGCAACGCGCTGGCCGGCAGGTCGATCTGGGGATAACTCGGGGCCTCGGCTCCAAAATGATCCTTGGCGCAGCACCCGCCATTGATCGCATACAAATCCAGGCGCGTCCCGGAATACACGATGGGCGCCCCCGGTTGCGCGGCGTCGAGGGTTCGGGCGGTGGCGCAGCCCGTCAGTTGCAACGCCAGCAAGACCATCAGCAGCTTATTCATCGCTGCTCAAATGGTGCTCGCCCCAACGCGGCAGCATGTCCTGAGGAATGTTCAACAGATTGAGAATCCGCGCGACGACGAAGTCAATCAGGTCGTCGATGGTCTGTGGCTGGTGATAGAAGCCCGGCGAGGCCGGCAGAATCGTCACGCCCATGTTCGACAGCTTGAGCATGTGCTCCAGATGAATGCTCGAATACGGCGCCTCACGGGGCACCAGAATCAACTGGCGACGCTCCTTCAAAGTGACATCGGCGGCCCGTTCGATCAGGTTGTTACAGGCCCCGGTGGCGATGGCCGACAAGGTCCCGGTCGAACACGGCACCACCACCATCGCCGCTGGCGCGCCGGAGCCCGAGGCCACCGGCGACATCCAGTCTTCCTTGCCGTACACCTTGATTTGCCCGGCGGCAGCGCCGGTGTATTCGGTGAGGAACGCCTGCATGGTCTGTGGCTTGGGCGGCAACGTCACGTCGGTCTCGGTGGCCATCACCAGTTGCGCAGCCTTGGAGATCAGGAAGTGCACCTCGCGGTCCTCGCGCACCAGGCAATCGAGCAGGCGCAAACCGTACTGGGCGCCGGACGCACCGGTCATCGCCAGGGTGATGCGTTCCGGGCCGTTGTTCATTTCAGCGCCTCGGCGAGTTTACCGTGCAGGCCACCGAAGCCGCCGTTGCTCATGATCACCACGTGAGTACCGGGCTGGGCCTGGCTCTTCACGCGCTCAATGATGCCTTCCAGGGAATCGCTGACGATCGACGGCACGGTGCACAACGCCGCCGTGCCGGCCAGATCCCAGCCGAGGTTGGCCGGCGCGTACCAGATCACTTGATCGGCATCGACCACGCTTTCCGGCAAACCGTCACGGTGCGCGCCGAGCTTCATGGAGTTGGAGCGTGGCTCGATGATCGCGATCAACGGCGCATCACCGATCTTCTTGCGCAAGCCGTCGAGGGTGGTGGCGATAGCGGTCGGGTGATGGGCAAAGTCGTCGTAAATGGTGATGCCATTGACCTGCGCCACCACTTCCATCCGTCGTTTCACGCTTTTAAACGCGCTCAACGCAGCAATGCCCATCGATGGCACCACACCAACATGCCGCGCCGCCGCCAACGTGGCCAAAGCGTTGGCGACGTTGTGCTGGCCGGTCATGTCCCACTCGACCACGCCTTGGGCGACGCCTTCGAACATCACTTCGAACTTCGAACCGTCCTCGCTCAGCAATTTGACCTGCCATTGACCGCCGGCACCGGTAGTTTGCACCGGGGTCCAGCAGCCCATCTCGATCACGCGCTGCAAGGCAGGCTCGGTGGTCGGATGGATCACCAGACCTTCGCTCGGAATGGTTCGCACCAAATGGTGGAATTGCCGCTCGATGGCCGGCAGATCGGGGAAGATGTCGGCGTGATCGAACTCAAGGTTGTTCAGGATCGCGGTGCGCGGGCGGTAGTGAACGAACTTGGAGCGTTTGTCGAAGAACGCGCTGTCGTACTCGTCGGCCTCGATCACAAAGAACGGCGTGTCGCCCAGGCGAGCGGACACCGAGAAATTCTGCGGCACGCCGCCGATCAGGAAGCCCGGGCTCATGCCCGCGTGTTCCAGCACCCAGGCGAGCATGCTGCTGGTGGTGGTCTTGCCGTGGGTACCGGCGACGGCCAGCACCCAGCGACCTTGCAACACGTGATCCGCCAGCCATTGCGGGCCGGAAACGTAAGGCAGGCCTTTGTTCAGGACGTACTCGACGGCTGGGTTACCACGGGACATGGCGTTGCCAATCACCACCAGATCCGGTGCCGGATCGAGTTGAGCGGGATCGTAGCCTTGGGTCAACTGAATGCCCTGAGCCTCAAGCTGAGTGCTCATCGGCGGATAGACGTTGGCATCGGAGCCGGTCACGTGATGCCCCAGTTCTTTGGCCAGAACCGCCATCGAACCCATGAAAGTGCCGCAGATACCCAGAATATGAATGTGCATAGTCGACCTCGTAAAACATGGCCGCAGGTTAGCGTAGGGAGGGGAAATTCGCACCTTTGTTTCGGGTTGGCTACGTAACCTGTAGGAGCGAGGCTTGCCCGCGAAGGCCGTGACGCGGTACGTCTGATACACCGCGTTATCGTTCTTCGCGGGCAAGCCTCGCTCCTACAGAGGGTTATGCCTACCGCTCGATACCGTGTTTGCGTAGTTTTCTATAAAGGGTATTGCGGCTGACACCCAGTTGCTCAGCCGTGTGCGTCATATGCCAGCGCTGCTGTTCCAGCGCATTCAACAGCGCCAGCCGCTCGGCATCATCCAGCGGATGTTCGGACGGTGCCTCAACCACCAACGCCGCCACCGGTCGGGCCTGACGAATCATCGCCGGCAAGTCCTCCAGCCCGATCCGCCCGCCATCACACAGCGCCGCCAAGGTACGCAGCACATTGCGCAACTGCCGCACGTTCCCCGGCCAGGCGAAACCGAGCAAGGCCTGGCGCGCCGGTTGATCAATCAACACCGTTTCCTCGCCCGCCTCTTCGGCCAGCAAGAAATCCAGCAACTGGGATTTATCGCTGCGATCACGCAATGCCGGCAACGCCACTTCCAGGCCATTGAGCCGGTAATACAAATCCTCGCGGAAGCTGCCGTCCTGCACCCGATCCAGCAAGTTCCGGTGAGTGGCACTGATAATTCTGACGTTGACCGACTCCGGTTCACCGCCAATCGGCACCACTTGCCGATCTTCCAGCACCCTTAATAGTCGGGTTTGCAAGGCCAGGGGCATGTCGCCGATTTCATCGAGAAACAACGTGCCGCCATCGGCCTGCTGCAACTTGCCGCGCATGCCTTCCTTGCGCGCACCAGTGAAGCTGCCGCCGCGATAGCCGAACAATTCGCTTTCGATCAAGCTTTCGGGGATGGCCGCGCAGTTGAGCGCGACGAAGGACTTTTCGGCCCGTTGACTGGCCTGGTGCACGGCTTTGGCGAAGGCTTCCTTGCCGGAGCCGGTTTCGCCGTTGATCAGCAGCGGCACGTCTCGCTCGAACACCCGCAAGGCCTTGCGGAAGTCTTCCTGTAACGCGGCATCGCCCAGGCAAATGCCGGACAAACGCGGACGCTCGGCAATCGCCGGACTTGGCGCCACTGGCACCGGAATGCTGCGCGGCTGACCGCGCAACACGGCAAACAGGCTGCGACCGTCACGGGTGCGCAACGGCCAACTGGCACTGGCGTTCACGCTGGCGCGGCCGAGCAACTCATCCAGCGAGCAATCGAAAAACGCCTCCACCGGTTGCCCGAGCAGCCCGCCACGAATGTGCCCCAGCAGGTTCAGCGCGCTCTGATTGACCGCACTGATCCGCCCTTCCCCGTCAAACGCCAGCAACCCCTCGCTGAACAGCCCGACGGATTCGGCCTGCAAGTGAAAACGCAGCAGCCATTGATTATCGAAGTAGCGCAGGAAATAGCAGCTCTCGATCATCTTCGCCGAGAGATTGACCAGGGCCATGGTGTGGAACTGGCTCTGGCGCGAGACTTCATGCCGCGCCGAGGATACGTCGAGCACCGCCAGCAGTTCGCCATGGGGGTCGAACACCGGGCTCGCGGAGCAGGTCAGGCCGGTGTGGCGGCCACGAAAGTGTTCGTCCTGATGAATGGTCAGGGATTGGCGCTCCACCAGGCAGGTGCCGATGCCGTTGGTGCCTTCGCACGCTTCGCTCCAGTCGGCGCCGAGCCAGAGCCCGGCGCGCTCGAAAATCTTCCGTTCGGCGGGGGCGGTGACGCAATTGAGGATCACCCCACGGGCGTCGGTCAGCAGCACCGCGTGGCCGGCGCCGGAGAGCTGCTGATGCAGGCTGGTCATTTCGTTGCCGGCGATCTGCAGCACTTGCTGCAAGCGTTCGCGGCTTTCGAGGACGCGGCCGTGCTCCAGCACCGTGGGCGCCATGGTCAGGGCCGGGTCGAGGTGATAGTCCTCAAGACAACGCAGCCAGGAACGGGCAATCGACGGATCACTGCCGGGGCCGTGCAGGTGCGACTTGCCCTGGGTAACCGTCAGGACTTGCTGGGCATGGCGACTCAAATGATTGTCGTGCATTTCTTATTATTCTCCCCGAGCCGCTTGCACCACCCGCGTAGGAGCTGTCGAGTAAAACGAGGCTGCGATCTTTTGATCTTGTTTTTAACAATCAAAGTCAAAAGATCGCAGCCTCGTTTCACTCGGCAGCTCCTACACAGGGTTTTGCAGCAGCCATCAAAGGTGTGGAACACGGAGCATCCTCCAGCCTAGCCGTCATTGCAATGCTGGCAAGACCGCCCGGTCACAGGCTGTGCCACAAGCGGTACAAACTGTCACCCCAGCTGTACCGGAACCGTCACAGGCGCCATCCGCTTGTCCGACAAAAACCGCGCAAGGCCTTGATTTGCCTGACCTGCAAGGCAGTGGCCCAACCTTTGCTCTACGCTTATAGCAAGCGCTCATGCGCGTCTCTCTTATAAGTACAACAAGCCAAGGAGAAATCACCATGCGTTACGCTCACCCCGGTACTGAAGGCGCTATCGTTTCGTTCAAGAGCAAATACGGTAACTACATCGGCGGCGAGTTCGTCGCGCCTGTTAAAGGTCAGTACTTCACCAATACTTCGCCAGTGAATGGCCAACCGATTGCCGAATTCCCGCGCTCCACCGCCGAAGACATCGACAAAGCCCTGGACGCTGCCCACGCCGCCGCCGATGCCTGGGGCGCCACGTCCGCCCAGGCGCGCTCGCTGGTGCTGCTGAAAATCGCCGACCGCATCGAGCAGAACCTGGAACTGCTGGCCATCACCGAATCCTGGGACAACGGCAAAGCCGTGCGCGAAACCCTCAACGCCGACATCCCGCTGGCGGCGGACCACTTCCGCTACTTCGCCGGTTGCATCCGCGCCCAGGAAGGCAGCGCTGCCGAGATCGACGGCAACACCGTGGCGTACCACATCCATGAACCCCTAGGCGTGGTCGGCCAGATCATCCCGTGGAACTTCCCGATCCTGATGGCCGCGTGGAAACTCGCCCCGGCCCTGGCCGCCGGTAACTGCGTGGTGCTCAAGCCTGCCGAACAAACCCCGCTGGGCATCACCGTGCTGATGGAACTGATCGGCGACCTGCTGCCACCCGGCGTGCTCAACGTCGTGCAAGGCTTCGGCAAAGAAGCCGGCGAAGCCCTGGCCACCAGCAAACGCATCGCCAAAATCGCCTTCACCGGTTCGACCCCGGTCGGCTCGCACATCATGCACGCCGCCGCCGAAAACATTATTCCGTCCACCGTGGAGCTGGGTGGCAAGTCGCCGAACATCTTCTTCGCCGACATCATGCAAGCCGAAGAAACCTTCATCGAAAAAGCCGCCGAAGGCCTGGTGCTGGCGTTCTTCAACCAGGGCGAAGTCTGCACCTGCCCGTCCCGCGCGCTGGTGCAGGAATCGATCTACGACGACTTCATGAAAGTGGTGATGAAGAAAGTCCTGTCGATCAAACGTGGCGACCCACTGGACACCGACACCATGGTCGGCGCCCAGGCGTCCGAGCAGCAATTCGACAAAATCCTTTCGTACCTGGAAATCGCCAAGGGCGAAGGCGCCGAACTGCTGACTGGCGGCAAGGTGGAAAAACTCGAGGGCAACCTGGCGACCGGGTATTACATCCAGCCGACCCTGCTCAAGGGCACCAACAAAATGCGCGTGTTCCAGGAAGAAATCTTTGGCCCGGTGGTGAGCATCACCACCTTCAAGGACGAAGCCGAAGCCCTGGCCATCGCCAACGACACCGAGTTCGGCCTCGGTGCCGGCCTCTGGACCCGCGACATCAACCGCGCCTATCGCATGGGCCGCGCCATCAAGGCCGGTCGTGTGTGGACCAACTGCTATCACCTGTACCCGGCGCATGCCGCGTTCGGTGGCTACAAGAAGTCCGGCGTTGGTCGTGAAACCCACAAAATGATGCTCGATCACTACCAGCAGACCAAAAACCTGCTGGTGAGCTACGACATCAATCCGTTGGGCTTCTTCTGATCCTGCGCGATATCGCGTAACGGCCATCGCGGGCAAGCCTTGCTCCTACAGATCGTGCAATACCTGTAGGAGCATGGCCTGCCAGCGAAGGCGCCCTCAAAAACACTGAAAATCATTGCCCTGCCGCTCTGGCACGGGCTTTGCGTGCCCGCTGTAACCGCAACACCCGAAAGTCCAACAGATCAAACAATAAAAAACAGAGAGGACTTATGACTTCTACGACACAGCTCAAACCCACACTCGGCACCCTGCATTTATGGGGCATCGCCGTCGGCCTGGTGATTTCCGGCGAGTACTTCGGCTGGAGTTACGGCTGGGGCACCGCCGGCACCTTGGGTTTTCTCGTCACCGCGCTGATGGTGGCGACGATGTACACCTGCTTCATCTTCAGCTTCACTGAATTAACCACGGCAATTCCCCACGCTGGCGGGCCGTTTGCCTACAGCCGGCGGGCGTTTGGCGAGAAAGGTGGATTGATCGCCGGCATCGCCACCCTGATCGAATTCGTCTTTGCGCCCCCGGCGATTGCCATGGCCATCGGCGCCTATCTCAACGTGCAATACCCGGACCTTGACCCGAAGATTGCGGCGGTCGGCGCCTACTTCGTGTTCATGACCCTGAACATCCTCGGCGTCAGCATCGCCGCGACCTTTGAACTGGTGGTCACCGTGCTCGCGGTCGCCGAATTGCTGGTGTTCATGGGCGTGGTGGCGCCGGGCTTCAGCTTCAGTAACTTCGTGCTCAACGGCTGGTCGGGCTCCAACGAGTTCAGCCTGGCCTCGATCCCCGGCATTTTTGCGGCGATCCCGTTTGCAATCTGGTTTTTCCTGGCGATTGAAGGTGCAGCCATGGCCGCCGAAGAAGCCAAGGACCCGAAACGCACGATTCCCAAGGCCTACGTCAGCGGCATTCTGACCCTGGTGTTCCTGGCTATTGGCGTGATGGTGATGGCCGGCGGTGTTGGCGACTGGCGTCAACTGTCGAACATCAACGACCCGCTGCCTCAGGCGATGAAAGCGGTGGTCGGCAACAATTCGAGCTGGATGCACATGCTGGTCTGGATCGGTCTGTTCGGTCTGGTGGCGAGTTTCCACGGGATCATCCTCGGCTACTCGCGGCAGTTCTTCGCCCTCGCTCGGGCCGGATACCTGCCTAAAGGCCTGGCCAAACTCTCGCGTTTCCAGACCCCGCACCGGGCGATCCTGGCCGGCGGCGTGATCGGCATCGCGGCGATCTACAGCGATGGCCTGGTTAACCTGCAAGGCATGACCCTGACGGCGGCGATGATCACCATGTCGGTGTTCGGCGCCATCGTGATGTACATCATCAGTATGCTGAGCCTGTTCAAACTGCGGAAAACCGAGCCGAACCTGGAACGCACCTTCCGCGCGCCGGGCTATCCGATTGTGCCGGGGATTGCGCTGTTTCTGGCGGTGGTGTGCCTGGTGGCGATGGCGTGGTTCAACACAGTGATTGGCTTGGTGTTCCTCGGTTTCATGGCCGCCGGTTACCTGTATTTCCAACTGACCGCCAAGCAACGCCTCGCCGCACCGGCGGACGCTATGCTCACAGGTATCTGAGTTGCACCGGTGCCGGGCTGAATGCCCGGCGCCTGCCACATCGAAGTGCACACAGCCGCCCCCGTAGGAGCTGCCGAAGGCTGCGATCTTTTGACTTTGCTTCTAAAGAACAAGATCAAAAGATCGCAGCCTTCGGCAGCTCCTACGCGGGGATAGCGATGTATTTGAGTTATTTACAGATTCAGGAGGACACCGTCCCATGGCCGCATTTGCCCATTCCGTCGGCGCCCAGACTTATCGCTTCGACAGCCTTAAGGACGTCATGGCCAAGGCCAGCCCGGCACGTTCCGGTGACTTTCTGGCCGGTGTCGCCGCCCTCAACGATGGCGAGCGTGTGGCCGCGCAAATGGCGTTGGCCGACATCCCGCTGACCCATTTCCTACAGGAAGTCCTGATTCCCTACGAGGCCGATGAAGTCACCCGACTGATCATCGACACTCACGACAAACAAGCCTTCGCCGTGGTCAGCCATCTCACCGTCGGCGGCTTTCGCGACTGGCTGCTCAGCGACGCCGCCGACGAACAGAGCCTGCGCGCCCTCGCCCCCGGCCTGACCCCGGAAATGGCCGCCGCCGTGTCGAAGATCATGCGCGTACAGGACCTGGTACTGGTGGCGCAAAAAATCCGCGTGGTCACACAGTTTCGCGGCACGATGGGCCTGCGCGGCCGGTTATCCACACGCCTGCAACCCAATCACCCCACCGACGAGCCGGCCGGTATCGCCGCGAGCATTCTCGACGGCCTGCTGTACGGCAACGGTGACGCGATGATCGGCATCAACCCGGCCACCGACAGCATTGCCTCAATCTGCGCCATGCTGGAAATGCTCGACGCGATCATCCAGCGCTATGAGATTCCTACACAAGCTTGCGTTTTAACCCACGTCACAACGTCTATCGAAGCGGTCAATCGCGGGGTTCCGCTGGACCTGGTGTTCCAGTCGATCGCCGGCACCGAAGCGGCCAACGCCAGTTTCGGCATCAACCTGAACGTGTTGCAGGAAGGCTATGACGCCGGTTTGAGCCTGAATCGCGGCACCCTCGGGCAGAACCTGATGTATTTCGAAACCGGCCAGGGCAGCGCGCTGTCGGCCAACGCCCACCACGGCATCGATCAACAGACTTGCGAGACTCGGGCCTACGCCGTGGCGCGACATTTCAAACCGTTTTTGGTGAACACCGTCGTAGGATTTATCGGCCCGGAATACCTCTATAACGGCAAACAGATCATCCGCGCCGGCCTCGAAGACCACTTCTGCGGCAAGTTGCTGGGCGTGCCGATGGGTTGCGACATCTGCTACACCAACCACGCCGAAGCCGACCAGGACGACATGGACACCCTGCTGACCCTGCTGGGCGTGGCCGGGATCAACTTCATCATGGGCATCCCCGGCTCCGACGACATCATGCTCAACTACCAGACCACCTCGTTCCACGACGCCCTGTACGCCCGGCAAACATTGGGTTTAAAACCGGCGCCGGAGTTTGAACAGTGGCTGGCGAAGATGGGCATCTTCACCCAGGCGGACGGCAAGGTGCGGTTCGGCAACAACCTGCCGCCGGCCTTCCGCCAGGCCCTGGCGCAATTGGGATGAGTGTTGATATGGATAAACCACCCGTTGATCCGCAGAACCCGTGGCTGGAACTGCGCCGCCTGACTCCAGCGCGTATTGCCCTGGGCCGCACCGGCACCAGCATGCCGACCAAAGCACAACTGGATTTCCAATACGCCCACGCCCAGGCGCGGGATGCGGTGCATTTGCCGTTCGACCACGCCGGGCTCGGCACGCAGCTGGCCGAGCGCGGCCGCGAAAGTTTGTTGCTGCACAGCGCGGCCACGGACCGCAACAGCTATTTGCAGCGCCCGGACCTGGGGCGCAAGTTGAGCGATGACTCGGCACAGATTCTTCGCGACTACGCCTCAGCCCATCCTGGCGGGGTGGATTTGGTGATTGTGGTGGCCGACGGCTTGTCGGCATTGGCTGTTCATCGCCACACCGTGCCGTTCCTGACGCGGATGGAAGAACAGGCCTCGGCAGATGGCTGGTCGATGTCGCCGGTGATTCTGGTGGAACAGGGCCGAGTGGCCGTGGCCGACGAGATCGGCGAGTTGCTGGGCGCAAAAATGGTGGTGATCTTGATAGGCGAACGCCCGGGACTCAGTTCTCCTGATAGCCTGGGTTTATATTTCACCTACAATCCAAAGATTGGCCTTACGGACGCCTACCGCAATTGCATCTCCAACGTCCGGCTCGAAGGCCTCAGTTACGGCATGGCGGCCCACCGCTTGCTGTATTTGATGCGCGAGGCCTGCCGGCGACAGCTGTCAGGGGTCAATTTGAAGGACGAAGCCCAGGTTCAGACATTGGAGTCGGAAACTGGAGCGGACATGAAAGGTAATTTCCTACTGAGTCCGCCGGATGCCTGAACCGTTTCCGCATTGCGTTTCTGATTCGGTTTCAGGCAGGATCGATGCACGGCCGCCAGGGGTTTCCCATCGCCGTCACGCACGTATGACAGCCACTTGAAGCGAGACCTACCATGCGGATTATTCAAGCGACCCTCGAACACCTGGACCTGCTGACCCCGTTATTCGTCAAATATCGCGAGTTTTATGGCTCTCTGCCGTATCCGGATTCGTCCCGGGCGTTTCTCGAAAAACGCCTGCGCCGCAAGGAATCGGTGATCTACCTGGCCTTGTCCGATGACGACACCCCCAAACTGATGGGTTTCTGTCAGCTGTACCCAAGCTTTTCATCGCTCTCGCTCAAGCGCGTGTGGATTCTCAACGACATCTACGTCGCCGAAGACGCCCGCCGCCAACTGGTCGCCGACAACCTGATCCGCACCGCGAAGAAAATGGCCAAGGAAACCAACGCCGTGCGGATGCGCGTTTCCACCAGCAGCAACAACGAAGTGGCGCAGAAGACTTACGAGTCGATCGGGTTCAAGGAAGACACCGAATTCAAGAACTACGTATTGCCGATTAGCGACGAGTTATAACAACGTCACGGCGAGACAGGCTCTTGTGGCGATGGACTTTGGTGGCGAGGGGGCTTGCCCCCGCTGGGTCGCGAAGCGGCCCCCTGAAGTCCTGAAAGCACCGTAACGTCTGGATTACGACGGCTTCGCAGCCGAACGGGGGCAAGCCCCCTCGCCACAGAAACCTGTCGCCACAGCAAACTCAATCGCCACAAAGGCTTATGTGCAGCCCATCGGGTTCTGATCGCCGGCGACATCCCCCGCTACAATCTCGACGCGCTTTTCACTTTTGCCACCGTATAATCCCGAGCTTCCGCGCTTGTAAGAAAAACTACACCCCCTTGTAGCCTTACATGAAGTCATCCGCACGGGTCTGCTGAGTCGGACCGTCACCACAGGTGCCCCCCATGGATTTCAACCCGATCGACCTAATCCTGCATCTCGATGTTTACCTCGACATGCTGGTAACCAATTACGGTCCATGGATCTACGCCATTCTGTTTCTGGTGATCTTCTGCGAAACCGGCCTGGTGGTCATGCCGTTCCTGCCGGGCGACTCCCTGCTCTTTATTGCGGGCGCCGTGGCGGCTGGCGGCGGCATGGACCCGGTGCTGCTGGGCGGCCTGCTGATGCTCGCGGCGATCCTCGGCGACAGCACCAACTATGTGATCGGACGAACGGCGGGCGAGCGGCTGTTCAGCAACCCGAACTCGAAAATCTTCCGCCGCGATTACCTGCAACAAACCCACGACTTCTACGACAAGCACGGCGGTAAAACCGTGACCATGGCGCGATTCCTGCCGATCATTCGCACCTTTGCGCCGTTCGTCGCCGGCATCGCCAGAATGCCTTACCCGCGCTTTTTCTTCTTTAGTGTGCTCGGCACGATCCTGTGGGTCGGCGGCCTGGTGACCCTCGGTTACTTCTTCGGCAACGTACCGTTCATCAAGAAAAACCTGTCGCTGCTGGTGGTGGGCATCATCCTGCTGTCGCTGGTGCCAATGATCATCGGCGTCGTACGCAGCCGCTTCGGCGGTTCGAACTCCAAAGCCGAAACCCGCTGACTGCGCATGTGGTCCCTGAGCGCCTGGCGTCGCCGGCGCCTTCTGGCCAAGCACCCGATTGCCGACGATATGTGGCAACGGGTGCGCCATCACCTGACCTTCCTTGACGGCATCAGCGCCGCCGAGGACCAGTGGCTGCGTGAAGCCAGCGTGCTGTTTCTCAACGACAAACACCTGACCACCCTCCCCGGTGTCGAACTCCATCAGGAACAACGCCTGCTGCTCGCCGCACAAGCCCAATTGCCACTGCTGAACCTCGGCGATTTGAACTGGTATCAGGGCTTCCACGAAATCGTCCTCTACCCCGACGACTTCCTCAGCCCCCAGCGCCATCGCGATGCCAGCGGCGTCGAACACGAATGGGACGGCGAACACAGCGGCGAAGCCTGGCAGCAAGGCCCGATCATCCTCGCCTGGCCTGGCGTGATGGCCAGCGGCGGCTGGGAAGGCTACAACCTGGTGATCCACGAACTGGCGCACAAACTCGACATGCTCAACGGCGACGCCAACGGCCTGCCGCCGCTGCATCCGGACATGCGCGTCAGTGACTGGGCCAAGGTCATGCAACAGGCCTACGACGACATCAACAAGCAACTGGACCGCCATCCGGACGCCGAAACCGCCATCGACCCCTACGCCGCCGAGAACCCGGGGGAGTTCTTCGCCGTCACCAGCGAATACTTCTTCAGCGCCCCGGATTTGCTGCACAAGGCTTATCCACAGGTCTATGAGCAGTTGAAGCTGTTTTACCGGCAAGACCCGCTGGCCCGGCTGCGGCAACTTCTGGCGCAGAACCCGGTCTATCAGGCACACGACTAAGGTCTACACGACCTCTGGCACATAGCAACGGTGGCGGAATATGCCTATAATCGCCGCCACTTTTTGGTCAATCCGGCCAAGTGTTTTTGGTCAACTAACGGGGGCACCGCCCAATGAGCTACAGCAAGATTCCGGCTGGCAAAGACCTGCCGAACGACATCTACGTCGCGATCGAGATTCCGGCCAACCACGCGCCGATCAAATACGAAATCGACAAAGACAGCGATTGCCTGTTCGTTGACCGTTTCATGGCCACCCCGATGTTCTACCCGGCCAACTACGGTTTCATCCCTAACACCCTGGCTGACGACGGTGATCCCCTCGACGTGCTGGTCGTGACCCCTTACCCGGTTGCGCCAGGCTCGGTGATCCGCGCCCGTCCGATCGGCATCCTGCACATGACCGACGACGGCGGCGGCGATGCCAAAGTCATCGCAGTGCCACACGACAAGCTGTCCCAGCTGTACGTCGACGTGAAAGAGTGCAGCGACCTGCCTCCATTGCTGATCCAGCAGATCGAGCACTTCTTCGCGAACTACAAAGACCTCGAAAAAGGCAAATGGGTGAAGATCGAAGGTTGGGGTGACTCAGAAGCCGCTCGCACCGAGATCATGAAGTCGGTTGCTGCTTACAAAGGCTAAAGCCGGCGTTTAGCTGCAAGCTTCACGCCTCAAGAAAACCCCGGTTGATCCGGGGTTTTTTGTGGGCGCTGAAAAACACCTTTAAACAGCTTGTTTAACAATCCTCGAGTTTGGTTTTTTATTGTTTAATTTTCCCCGAATACGTCTTACATCCCGTCTTAAATTTCCCTCGCAATTTGAACAGTTCGTTTATTCAAACCCCTAACTGGCGCCCGTAAACTCGCGCTCATGAAAAAGAACACTAGTGGTCCACGGTTTAAAGCGCTGCTCAAAGCAGCGAACATCACGACGACAGGATTCGCCGAATTCCTGGACACCGCGCCGCAAAACGTCCACAACTGGTACACCCGCGGCGTACCCGCCCACTGCATGGAAGCCGTCGCCCGGAAGCTGTCCGTCAACAGCGAGTGGCTGAAAACCTCCGAAGGCCCAAAAGACCTGTGTCTGTTCGACGAGAGCGGTACTACCTTTGATACACAAGCCATTCGCGGCGTTTACACCGTCATCGAACCCACCGATGTCGAACTGCCTTTTTACAAGGAAACACCTGTCAGTCCAGGCTCGACTAAAACCCACGTCATCGAAGACGCCAGCCAACCCATCCGCCTGCCCCGCAGCCATCTCGATTCCCTGGAAATCAACCATCGGGATGCTATCTGCGCCTACATGGTCGGCAACAGCATGGCCGAGAAGATCGAAGACGGCTCAACCATCGCCATCGACCGCGGCCTGACCCAGATTGTCGATGGGGAAATCTACGCGATAGAGCACGACGGCATGCTGCGAATCAAATACCTGCACCGGATGCCCGGCAATGGACTGCGATTGCGCAGCCACAACAGCGCGCAGTACCCGGATGAGGTATTCAGGGCCGCGCAGATTGAAGAGCAGAACATTCGGGTGTTGGGATGGGTGTTCTGGTGCTCGACGCTCAACAAACGACGGCCGCCGGTGCCGTTTTTATAAGCGCCTTCGGCAGCACCAACGATGGAACAGGGAAATACAGGCCCCGTGTAGGAGCTGCCGAAGGCTGCGATCTTGGCCATTTACCAGCCGCCGCCGATCCCAAAACAACGAATCATTACAGCCAAAACACAGCCCAGATCGCTCTACCCAGCACTTCCCACTGGGAATTGAAGAAGAAAATCAGTATGCTGCGCCCCACATTTGCGCATCACCCCGCCCCGCGGCGCTGATCGCACCGACAAGGCAGATGATTTTCTCGCCAAGTCCCACAGCCGGACGCAAGATCCGGGTGTACGTTTTGAAGGCTGGCGCGGTTTACCAAAAATGAACCAAGCCAGTCCCCGAGAAGCCGGCCACAAGCCGGCTTTTTAATGCCTGTCTAAAACTACCCTGCCTAGTTTCAACAGTACTGATACTTTTCTTTCATTGAGCAATAACGGCCTAAAAGTAAGCATCTTCGCTGTCTTTTGAAGGAAAGTTCTTAGAAAGTCCAACCTGCTTGCACGAATGAACTGGGCCGATCCCCGGTTACTTGCGTTTTTTCGGCGCCAACAACTCAGAGCGGCCAATCTGCACCCGGCTACTTTCTGCTGCTCGCGGCCCTGAGAAACCCGCTTCTGTGATGGCGCTATGCAATCCTCGAAAATACGGGGCCGATCGTGGGCTACGTAATGTTTCCATACCTTGATTCCAGGCATGCACCATGTGTTTGGCGATATCACGCCAGGCAGGCTCGTTCTTCGCTGCTTCTATCACTTCCTTTCCCACCGCAACAGCCGATTCGCACAGTTGCTCGACCATAGAGGCGTACTGCCTAGGGGGAATACCCAAAACTCCGTTAAAGAAGAGTTCCAGAGTGCGCCCCGGCGCCCAGGTCTGCCGACCACCGACGGATAAGCCGGGCGGGCTCGAGGCAAAACGGGGATAAGCCTGAGTGGTAACCAGGTCATAGATCGGCGTAAACGCGACGTCTGTCCGCGAGGTGTAATAGAGCGCAATGTTTTTGGCGTGACAATCGGCGTTACGCACCACGTAGTTCGCCAGTAGGTGCCAACCGAAATGCTCACGCTGCGCACGCAGCAGGTCACCGGGTATGTAAGGGCGCGTGGCATTCCACACGCGTTCAGTGGTGGTTGCATATTTCTCGTGGGGAGGTAGACCCAACAACCCGCAGGCATCTTCCAGGCCACAGCGCGGCTGGCCGTTTTCATCCACGTCAAAACGATCTACGACCAAGACGCGACCATCCTCAGACATCCGGCAGGTGGCTACCGGTACGACCTGTAGCCGCTCCAGCACCCGCATGGTGTAAAACTCATTGAAGCCCAAGTAGGGTGTCGAATCGTCCGAACCTTTGATGATGTGAAAACCCGTACGCAGCGTGGGTTTCCCCAGAGGTATAGCGTCATGTTCAACATCGTTTGCAATGAACTTTGGAACAACACCGGAGACAGCGGCACGTGCATAACGACGCACCAGCGTCGCAAAATGTTCGCTGGTACTTTCAGCCTTCAGCAGTTGGCCTATTTCCAAAGGCTCCAGTTCGGCCCCGGGTTGAACGCCTTCAGGTGTCACCGCTACCCGACCAATCCCCGCGCCACCGATCACAGCAAGTAGAGATAAGTCGGTGCCGTCCAGCAATGCACCAAACTCTTCACGAATGACCCCAAGCAAGTATCCTTCCGGCAGGTTCTGACGAAAAAACGGGAAAAGATCTCGGGGCCAGCGCCACGGCTCTTCACGGACAGGCAACGCCAAGCTGACGAAGTCCGTTACCGCCGTGCCGGGGAGATATTTCAAAACATACTCATCGCGCTCTCGGTAGAGCTTGGCGACCATTTTCCCGCTGACGTGGACATCTAAAATCATGAGTCTGAAACTCCGGAACGCTGTTCTGCGAGGATGTCCTCAACCGTGCGCGCGTGACCAGCCTTCACCAGTTTCAAGTCATATCCGGCAGCGTCCAACAGGCGCACCAAAGCCGATACGCTCATATCGCCTTTCGCCATGGTTTCCATGCGCGCCACTGTCGACCGTGAGACACCGGCGCGGGCGGCCAAGGCATCCTGACTCAAACGAGCGTTATGCCGGGCTTCCTTCAACATGTCAGCCACATCAAACAGGGTAGTCATTTGTAGCCCTCGAGCATCAATAATCGTTATATAGGCGATTAATGTAGCCCTGGAGACACAGATTCCGCAAGTTGATATCCGTTTTAGCAAACACCCAAATTTGTGGCTTTCGAGCCACAAACCGAGTTATCCCACTAAATCTGTAGCCCGTGAGCATCAATTTTCATGTTTGATAATGATGTGTTCACCGCTCAAATTTGGGCAGCAACGTGCTGCCCAATTCACGGACTCGGCCCCCGTATCACGGATAACTAAACCCCTTAACCAACGTCAACTCCCCCACCGCCCGCATCGGCACCAGAAAAGTCTCCATCTTCTCGTTAGGCGTCCCTTCCTCCGTAATCACCGTCACCTGCGCCGTCGTCAGCGCCTGAACCGCATCCGCCTGCCCATCCTCATCACTGCGATACCCGCCCCCGAAGTAATTCACATAAACCAGATACTGCCCCTTGATCGGCGCCGGCATGGAGAAGATTTCCGGGCCATACCCCGTGGTCACGTCGACATCCAGCGCCGCGCCGTTCGCTGCGACACGGTTGCCGTACCAGATATGCGCGCCGTCAGGTGTGATCAGGTGCAAATCCAGATCCGTGTTGTCGCTGTCCCATGACAACAACACCCGCAACTTGGCCGGGGTCGCCCCGCCGCTGGTGTGGAGGAACTGCGTGCGATGCCGCTGTTGTCCATCGGGGCTACGGACTTCAACGCTGTTGCTGCCATTGGGAAACGAGTACGGGCGATCAAAGCGTCCGGCATCATCGATTTTCAGCGGCATGCTGATGCCGTTAACGATCAACCGGCCAGGCTCATTCGATTTGGGCGTGGCTTTGATCTGGCCGCTGATACGCGCGGTGTTGGCCTGGCCGGCCGGGGTGTTGACCGAGGAGGCCGGGTAGTTGACGGTCTGGCGGTAGTTTTCGCCTTCGCCTTCAACGGCACCGGTGCGCCAGCCGCCCACCGGAGTGTCAATGGTGACGGCGCCGGCAAACGTCGTCGGCAGTACGCAGAAGGAGCAGAGGAACAGGAAGACCTGTGGATAACGGAGTTTCATGGCCTATTCCAGCAAGAGGTGGCGGGCGAGCCCTTCGATGTAGGTTTCATCCTGGCCGTTGGGGTGTGCTTCGAAGGCCAGGTGCAGGTATTCGTGGGTCAGGTCGAGGCGGTCTTGCAACGTCAGCACGCCGCGCACGTAGATGCGCTGGCGTTCGCGGTCGACAAACGGACGGCCGAAGGCCAGGCGGCAGACGGCAAAGGTGTTGACTTCGTTGTAACCGACCTCGCTTTCCAACCGCGCACGCCAGCCGCGACGCTGGGTTTGCAGCCAGTCTTGGGCGGCGGGCAGTGCTTCGCAGGAGGCCACGGGATTGTCCCAGCGGCTGAGGCTCGCGCGCGGGTAGGCGTGCAGCAGGATGGCGTCGTAGCGTTGGCCGGCGTTAGCTTGTTCGACGGCTTGCTGCCAGGACAGTTTGTCCGGGCCGGGCTGGTCGGAGTGATAGGTGACGGTGCTGCCGGCCAGGACGAGATCGGTGGTCCACGCAGCGATGTTGCGGGATTCGGCGGTGGCCGGGCGTGGGGCGACGCGCTGACGGCTACTGCTGTCGTCGATGCTCAGGCAGTCGCCGTGGCGGGTGGCGTTTTGCAGCAGGTAGGTGCGGATCGCCACGGCCAGTGCTTTGGCGGCTTCAGCGGGTTCGGGTTTGGCTTCGCGCTGCAGGACGCGGGCGACGTATTCTTCACGGTCGAGACGTGCGATCAGTTTTTCACCCACCAAAAACAGTTCACCGTCGCTGTGGATATCCAGCTGATTGCCGTTGGCGAACTCGACGCGATAGTCGCCCTGAATAGGCCCATCGGAAACAACCCGATCTCCCGCCAAAACGCGGCTAATCGGATAACGTGAAAACAGTCCGACCTCAACACAACGCCCGGCATCCGCAGGCCAATCAACCGGCAATACCGAGGCCAACGCGCCACCGTAATTGCGCAACACCATCTGACTGGTCCCACGCCCACCGGCCCAGATCGGTGTGCCATCCACCGCCCAACCGGCGAACCCGCCCTGACGCGACGTTGGGTCCTGATCCCCCAGCCAGCTCCAGGTTTTCACCCGCAAGCGGCCGCCAAGTTCACCCACGACATTGCCATCAGCGGCATTCAACACCACGTCCAGCAACACCCGCCGCGCCTGATCCTGCGCGGGCATCACCGCTAACACCTTCAACAACTCAGCGACTGAAACGCGGGTGGAGGGCTGCAACGACGGCAAATCCAGCAACCATTCCGGCGCTTGCCGAGCCTGCCAATACGTCCGCCAGTCAGCGCCATGAATGCCCAACCGCCCAGGCTCAAAGTACAAGCCACACGACTTCACCAACGCCTGATCGCGACCAATCTTGCCGCCAGCCGAGCAGCAATAAACCTCTTCCTTCGACTGCCCGCGACATTCATACGCGGGTTCCCGCGCGCCGGTATCCACCAACCAGCCATAGACAAACAACTTCCACAAACTGCCTAACGGCGTCTGCAGATCTGCAGGCAACGGCTCGCGGGAGATCAATTGCGTGCGGCTCAACGACAGCAACTCACCCTTGAAGCCCAGCCGCAGCGGTTCGTCCTGCGCGGTCGCCAGCGCAGGGAGCAAACACAGCAGCCACAAGACCAGAGGCCGGGTCATGTCAGTTGACCGTGACCTGGCCGAGCGCCGGTTTCTGTTCCTGGGCCTGATGCTGCGGCGCATAGACCTGAGTGAACCGCACCGGCGGCAGGTTGAACTGGCCTTTTTGCGAGAAGCGCACCAAGTGCCGCACGCGCAATTCGCCGCTCAAGGCATCCACCGGAATCGCGTAAGCCATTTGCCCCGGCTCGAAACGCGCCTTCTCCAGCGCCGTCGGCTCAGTGCCGGCCTTGCCCATCAACTTGATGCCCCACGTGGTGCGCTCGACATCGGCACCCGGTGGCAGTGGCACTTCGATCATGCCGTAGCGCAGCGGTTTCGCCGCTTTGCTGGTGATGATCACTTCATCGAGATACAGGCTATCGCTGGACAACGGCTTGCTGCCGACAGCTTCGAGTTTGAACTCGAACGCTTCGTCACCCGGCACCAGACGCGACAGGCGACGGGTGATGGTCACAGCCATCGGGTCGATCGCCGGTTGTTTGGTCTGGTAGCTCAGCGCGGCGCGCAGTGGACGCTCTTGTGTCCCGGTCAGCGACAACGCCGCCGGTACAGGCGTCGCGCCCTGCCACGTCCAGTACATCTCGCCGGTGTCACCGTAGCGTTTCTTCCAGCCCTCGCCCGGTGCCAGGGCGATGGTCGGCGAAGCCTGCTCAATGCTGCGTTGCAACCAGCTCAGGGCCAAGGCGCGCTCCAGGGTCGATTGTTGCGGCAACAGACGTTGCAACAGCGCTTGGGCGTGAGCCTGATCGAAGGCTTGCAGCGAGAGGTTCAGCGCCTCGGCAAACGGCTGCGAACTCACGGCCAGACGTTGTTGCGCATCCGGCAATTGACGACTGAATGCATCAGGCAGCGTGACCTTGGACTGACGCGCAAGCGAGGCCGTCAGCGCACGCGCCGCCGCCAGGCCCAGGGCCGAATCCGGATCGCTCATGACAATGCTGTCTTCGCCATCCTCCATCAGGTTCGCTGCGTTGCCGTCACCGGCCTTCGCCAGGTCATCCATCAAACCGCTGAGCAAGGTGTTCACCGGCAATTGCATTTGCTTGGCGAACGACAGGATCAGCGCCCGTTGCAACAGCGGCGTGTTTTTCGCTTGCTTGGAATACACCTCCAGCACCCGCTGCCAATGCTCCGGCGGCAAGCTCAGTTCCAGCGCTTTGCTGGCGTACCAGTCGGCGTAATAGGCGTAAGCGGTGAGGAACGCATCCGGCTCGCCGTCCATGCCCCACCAGGTGAAACTCGCCGACGGACCGGCCATTTGCACCAGGCGCAGACGGCTGTTTTGCATGATCAGGCGCAAGCGATCACGGACCTGCGGGTTCGACGACAGCGATGGATACGCAATGCTCAGCGGCAATAACTGGCTGGCGGTTTGCTCGACGCCGCCGTACGGATAGCTCAACAAATCGTCGAGGGCCGAACGGAACAGCGCTTGTGCACTGTCATCCAGACGCAGACGAATATCTGTCGCGTCGACCGGCAAGGTCAGCGCGGTATCGCCACTGAGCGCGTCCACGACTTGGCTCTGGGTGACCTGCCAACCTTCACCGGTCGCGGTCAGGCGCACGGCCAATGCATCAGCCGTTTTGCCGTCCTGCACCAGTTCCGCCGTCCAGTCGCCACTGGCCAATGCAAACGCCGGCAGCGGGATGTAGTTGATGCCGTTGTTCAGGGTCACCGGCATGCGCTGATCGGCACCGCCGTAATGGATCACCAGCTCAGCCTTGACCGGTTTCTCAGCCTGGCTGAACGCGAATACGCCGAGATCCGGTTTGTCGCCATTGCGGAATTTGGTCGGACCGCTCCACTTCAGGTACAGCGGTTTTTCCGAACGCACGAACTGCTTCTTCTGCCCGACCTGACCGTCATCGGCGATGGCTCGCGCAGTGATGCGCCAGCGGGTCAGCGAGTCCGGCATCTTGAAGGTGAAACGGGTTTTGCCGTTGGCGTCGGTGATCAATTCCGGCTGCCACGCGGCGGTGTCGACGTCTTCACGACGGGGCCGTTCCAGCACTTTCACCCCGCGCTCGCTACGGTTGGCTTTGCCCGGCGCGCCGGGGCTGCCCGGCAATGCCACGTCGTAGCTGATGAACGACAGGCTGGCGCTGGTGCGCACGTTGTTGCGGCGCGGGTGGTAGAAGAATTGGTCGATGGTCGGCGCAACTTCCGGTTGCAGCGCGTAGATCATTTCGTCGACGACGCTGACCGTCAGGTGCGCCGGGATTGGCTTGCCGGCGAATTGAGTGGTCAGGTCCACCGACACGGTGTCTCCCGGCTGATACGACGCTTTGTCCGTAGCAATCGCCACGTCGATCTGCGGCGTGATCACTTTGATGCCGGCGTTCTGGAAGCTGTACTGACCGCCCTTGGTGTAGAGCACGGAGAAGGTCAGGTTCGGCGCAAACGTATCCTTCACCGCAATGCGTGCGCGGTATTGGGTTTCGCTGAGTTTTTCCATTTTCAGCCAGTCGCCGCCCTTGGACAGCAGCGCGGTGGACTCGACTTTATCGCGCTCCAGGGACAGCAGCGCGTCGCTGACCGGTTCCGGGAACGTGATCAACGCCAGGGCTTCGTCGCCAGCCTTGTACTCGGGTTTATCGAGGACGATTTCCACGGTGCCCGGCACGGCTTTGACGCCCTCGCCGGTGACAGAATGCCCGGTGGCGCCAACCACGCGGCCATGGTCATCCTTCAACGCCAGGTTGTAAGTGCCCGGACGCTCGAAAGCCAGGCTGAAGCCTTTGTCTTTGGCGGTGAGTTTGCCGTCGCCGGTGGTCTGGTCTTCCAGGCGCACCCAGCTGTAGCTGCTCGGGGTGACGGCTTTGCTTTGCTCGCTACCGCCTTCATTCAAGTAGCTGAACGCAACCTTGTCGCCCACCGCGCTGAAGCGCTGCGGTGCGCTCAAGCGGAAGCTCGCGGCACCCCGGTCAATCAGGATTTCCTTGGTGGTCTTGACCCGATACGCCGCGCCATCGCTGGCAAACACGGTGAGCATGTAGCGGCTCGGTTTGTCGGCGGCGGGCAGGTCGAGGGTCGCGTTGCCCTTGGCGTCGGTGGTCAGTTCGGTACTGGTCAACTCCACCGGGAATTGCCCGAGGTATTGCAGTTCGTTATCGACCATCGACAGTTGCTGGGCGCGCAGGCTCAGGGTCAACTTGGCGTCGGCCACCGGTTTGCCGTCCGGGTACAGCAGCACCAGGCTGCCCTTCACCGGTTCGCCCGTGCGGTAATCCTGTTTGGCCAAATTGAGCGAGATTTCAAAGTGCGGCTTGATGTATTCAGCAACCCGGAAGGCGCTGCTGTAGGCCTGATCCTTGTAGCTGAAACGCAATTCATAACCGCCCGCCACCGCGTTGTCCGGCAACTGGAAACGGCCCTGGGTGCCGGACTTGGAGTCGAGTTTCAGCGCCAGGGATTGCAGCGCGGTGCCGGTGGCATCGAGCACGGTCACGTTGACGTCGGCCGCAGTCGGCGCCACGGAATCCCGGGCGTTCTTGAACTCGCGACCAACTATTTTCAGCGACACCCAATCCCCCGGCCGATACAGCGGCCGGTCGGTGAAGGCATAGAGTTTGGTGTCGTAGATTTCGCTGTCGTAATAGAAGTTCTCGGAGACAAACACTCCGCCCTCTTCGTCTTCGCCGATCACGAACGAACGCTCGGGGCTGACGTGTTTCAAGCGCAGCAAACCATCGGTATCAGTCGCGCCGCTGCTCATCACGCCGAGGCCATCGGTCCACAGCACATTAACCTTCGGCACCGAACTGCCTTCGTGTTTGCGTGCGGCCCACACCAGCAATTCATCACCGGCAATCTTGCTCACGGCCACGGTGTTGGACACGAACACCATGGTGGTCGCGCGGTACTTGCCGATCAGCGCTTCCACCAGGTACAGGCCCGGTTTCAGGTGACCCAACGGGATGTACACGTTGCCCGGCGCGACGCTGACGAATTCACTGGAGGAACCCGCCAGGTTCACGCCCGCAGGTGGCTGGATCGGTTTGGCTTCCCACAGCGGATAGCGGAATTGGCTGACAACGGGCAGGCCCGGAATCAATGCGAATTGCGGCTGAGCGTCGTAGGGCGTTGGCGCGGCGATCGCGGTGCCCATCTTCAGTTCAGGTACTTCCTCGGTGACTTGTTTGCGCGACTCGTAGGAAAACGCCCGCTGCATCACGCGACGGGATTTGCGATACCAGTTGTCCCACAGGTACGCGAGGGTGTTCGACAGGCCTTCGCCCTTGAACTGGCCGTCGCTGACCACGCGGTGCAGGTTCTTCTGACGCTTGAGGAAATCCAGCGGCTTGTCGATGCGGTACACGCGAATATCCGCGCCGCCATAAGGCTCCATGCGGAAGCGGCGATAGTCGCGGCCCGGCGCTTCGAGACGGACCATCGCCTGTTCGTCGCTGGCGAAACTGCTGTCCGCCAACAGGAAGAAACTTTCACCGGCCACCGGCGTGTAGCCGCTCGGCTCGACGGTGTCTTCGGCGTTGACCGTCGAAAACGGCAGCACCAATAGCAATAGCAGAGGCAGTAAACGCAGCATGCGGGCACCGATCATTGGGAGAGAAAGTTCAGTCGATAGACGCCGATGAAGTTGGGGTTGGCTGCGTCGGGTATCCATCGGGTGTCCTTCCATGTCATGAGTTGCTGCAGGCTCGCGGATCGCATGCCGTTGTCAGTGGGGGTGGTGGTGCCAGTGTGATAGGCGATGTAGCGGCCCATCCAGATCATCAGGTGCTGGTCGTCGCCCTGATCGAAAAACATCAAGTCGCCGGGCCGGGCCTGCGACACATCGCGGCCCACCAGATGACTGTTGAACTGAATCAGTTTGATCGCGTTGACGTACGGCCCGACCTTGCCGCCGCCCTGCTGCCATTGCTGGGCGAGGCCGCGCTGGGCCTCGCTCAGTTGCAGTTCCGGCGGCAGGTAGCGGTTGGACAGGCCATTGCTGCGCAGCCATTTTTCGTCATGGACTTTCAGCGCTTCGTTGGCGGCGAAACGCACCAGGCCCGCGCAGTCCTGCTGATACCAGCGCGGGCTCGGGCCTTGGGTCAGTTGTTCCTGGGCGATGCGCACGAACCAGGCGCGAAACACCTGGGATTGCTGCACATCCAGCGGCGGCGCCTCAGTGGCGAACGCCCGACTGCCCAGCAACATCGCCAGCAGGCCGAGGCCTCGGATAAGGGCTGTCACAGGGCTTTCCACTCCAGCGGCAGCCACTGCCAGTGACCGTCCGGCTCGCTGCCCTTGGGCAAGGTCAACGCGTATTTGCCGTAGCCGCCGAGCTTGCGCAGTTTCGGGATCAGGTAGGTTTGCGCAGCGTTGTAGAACACCGGTTCCATGTCCTGGGGCAGGCTGTCGAGGGTTTCCTGTTGCATCAGTTGCGCCATGGAATCCGGGCCGAAGTAGACCGGCATCAGCAGGTCTTTCGGCACCACGTCTGCCATCGGCGGGAAGCGTTTGTCGAGGGTGCCGAGGGCTTTATCCACCAGTTTGTCGTCGAGGGAAAACAGCAGCGTCGAACCGTGACGGGCCAGGCTGACTTTCATAAAGGCCTTGCCGCTGATCGCGTCCGGGTTCTCGGCATCCTTGGCTGCGTACGGACCGAAGTTGGAGCTGACCTGACGCTGCCATTGGTGGCTGTCACCTTCCTGCTTCTCGACCACCGGGAACGCGTGCTCATCGACGTTGGCCTCAAACGCACCGACCATCGAGCCGAACAGGTTGCCCAGGTCGCCGTCGAGTTTGGCGCTGTCCTTATCGTTCAGGCTGGCCACCAGCAGCGGCGTGTACAGCCGCGAATCGGCGTACCAGCAAAGCCCCGCCGCGCCGGCCATGTGCTCGGTCAGGGCCTCGGCGACTTTTTCTTCTGCACCGAGTTTTACCAGCAGCGGTTTCTGTTGCTCGGCGGCAAGCGGTAACGCTACGCAGGCGCTGGCGCCCATCGGCATGGCTTGCCAGATCGGTTTGAAATCGAAGTCCGGTTGGTTATCGAGTTCGTCCATGGCGAGGAAGCTGTGCCAGCCCTTGTCGTCCATGTCGAAACGCAGGCCAGCGAAGTTCGGGATGAAACGCTGGTAACCCATGGCCAACACACTGGCGTTGACCGACAGGCGTTGCTTCACTTCCGGCAAGCGGGGTTGCAGGCCAAAGGCTTCGGGGAACAGTTTGTCGCCGTTGAGCAGTGCGGCGATGGACTTGGTCGAAACGGCGCCCGACTCTTCAGAGGCACCACTTTCCGCATCGTAGAGCTTGGTCGGATTCGACAGCACCACCAGTTTGTCGCCATGGGAGGCAAACAGCAGTGCTTTGGTGGCGTTGTAGGTCAGTTGATACAGCGCCACATCATCAGCGCCGACTTTCACCGTGCCGACCTGGGTCAGTTGCGTGTCATCCAGCGCCACTTTCGCCAGCGGCTCCAGCAGTTTGGCCAGACCACCGCGATCCATCACCAACAGGAAGTCTTTGAGGCGACCATCCGCCCCACGCCACAGCGCCACGTCCGCCGGTTGATCGAAGAGTTGCTCGATCAGGCTGTCCTGCAATTTCAGGTCATGTTCGTAAATGATCCGCCGCAAGCTGCCGATCAAACCGAGACGATCGGCGTGCGCCTCGTAATAGAAGACGAAATCTTCGGTCAGGGTTTCCTTGAGGAACGGCACCGCCAGCAAGTCCTTGGGCAATTGGCTCAAGGAGTTGGTTTCCAGCAGACCGTCCGGACGGCTCATGCCCAGTTTGTCGCTGGCCAGCGCCGCCAGCGGCACTTTGGGTTTGTGCATGAACCAGCCCAACCCGCCCGCCACGCCGGCCACCAGGCACAGACCGATCAATACGGCTGGCCAGCGACGTGGATTTTTAGCGGCAGGCGTTTCGGCGGCCGGAGAAGCAGTGTTATCG
Organism: Janthinobacterium sp. LPB2021202312-11-4; assembly: GCF_037049705.1. Taxonomy (NCBI): domain Bacteria; kingdom Pseudomonadati; phylum Pseudomonadota; class Betaproteobacteria; order Burkholderiales; family Oxalobacteraceae; genus Janthinobacterium; species Janthinobacterium sp. LPB2021202312-11-4. The sequence goes on from NZ_JBAGKV010000008.1 coordinate 131,324, forward strand.
CTCATGTTCACGCTCATGTTCCCAAAGCTCAGCAATTCATCCGTGGAGCGGGATGCTTAATAGTTGAAAGTCTTGACCAGCAACAGGTCACCGATGGCCCGCAGGGGCACGATGAAAGTCTCGCGTTTTTCGTCGACGGTGTTTTCGTTGAGCACCAGGTTGATTTGCGAGGTGATGACCTCGTTCTGGTTGCTGGCCTCATCGAAGTTATAGCCTTCGCTGCCGAAGTTGCCCCAATAGTTCACGTAAACCAGATAGGTGCCATGCAGCGGCGCGGTCATGGTGAACATTTCCGGGCCGGGGCCATCGACGCCGTCGGGGTCGAGGCCGCCGCCATTGGTCAACGCCGTATGGGCGAAGAACGCATGCTGGCCGTCGGGGGTGATGATGTGCAGGTCGAGCTCGGCTTTAGGGTCATCCCAGCCCAGCACCACGCGAATCCGCGCCGGGGTCCGCAGGTTGTTGGCTTCATAGAATTGAACGCGCTTGAGGGATTTGCCCTCGGCGCTGCGCACTTCAACGCTGTTGGAACCGGCGCCAAACGCATACGGCCGGGCGAAACGCCCTTCGTCGTCGGTGTACAGATTCAGCGGATTGCCGTTGACCGCCAGGGTGTGCGGCCCGCGCTGGGTGCCGATGGCCTTGAGCTGGCCTTCGATCATCGTGCGATTGCGCTGTACGCCGCGATCGATGGGCGGCGTGGGATAGGCAACTTGCGGGTTTTCACTGCGATCGAGCAAACCGTTGTAGCGCCAGCCGCCCACCGGCTCCGACAGCTCAGCCGTCGGCGCGGCCCAGGCAGCGGTGGCCCAGACCAGCGTGATCAGCAGTGAAAGAAAACAACGCATGTGACGCCTCCTGCCATGCATAACGAAACCTTGCACCCGATCCTCGGTGCGTTACAGATCCAAAAACTGCGTTTCGTCAGAAAGACCCGTGACTATCGGGTCGTAGAAGGCGCGAAGGTTAGCGATTTGGCAGTTTTTTAACAATCGGATACATCTTTATTTGTGGTGGAAATCACGGTGATTGTTGGGCGTGAGCCGAATAGCGCGGTTATTCGGCTCACAAAATGAGCCGAATAGGATTATTATTCGGCTCATTGACCTTGGAGCACCCGCATTCATGACACCTCACTGGATCTGGCAGCAGCCCGACTGGCCGAACTTCACTTGGCAAGCAGAACGACTGACACCGCTGTTGCGCGAGTGCGTGCAGGCACAAGGTCAGTTGATGGGCATGGCCAGTTCCGTGAGCAGCTCCCAGAGCGCGCGGAACGAACTGGATGCGTTGTTGCAGAACATCGTGACGTCTTCGGCTATCGAGGGCGAAACGCTGAATGTCGGCTCGGTTCGCTCATCACTGGCCCGGCGCCTGGGTCTGGAACAGATGGACGGCGATCACGTCAGCCAACGCAGCGAAGGGCTGGCGCAGTTGATGCTCGACGCCACCCAGCACTTTGCGCAGCCGCTGACGCTGGCGCGATTGCTGGAATGGCATAAATGGTTGTTTCCGGATCAGGACGCCGACTTCGCCGCCCGGCCAATGCATGTCGGCGAATTGCGCGGCGATGAGCCGATGCAGGTGGTTTCAGGGCGCCTCGACAGGCCAACCGTTCACTTCGAAGCACCGCCACGCCTTGGCCTTGAACACCAACTCGACACGTTTCTAACCTGGTTTGTCGCCAGTCAAAGCCAGGAAGGGCTCGATCCATTGCTGCGGGCTGGCATTGCGCACTTCTGGTTCGTGACCTTGCACCCTTTCGATGACGGTAATGGGCGTCTGACGCGCACTATTACCGATCTGGCGTTGGCTCAGGGCGAGGCTCAGGCCATTCGTTTCTATGCCATGTCCGCGAGCATTCTGGAGGACCGCGCCGGTTATTACCGCGTGTTGGAAACCAGTCAGAAGGCCACGGCAGATATCACCGAGTGGCTGGAGTGGTTCCTGAAAACCCTGCTGCGCAGCTTGCAACAGGCCATGGCGCGGATCGAATCGGTACTGGGCAAGGCGCGTTTCTGGCAGGCACACCGGGAGTCCGGACTGACCGCAGAGCAGATCAAAGTCCTGAACCGCTTACTTGATGGCGGGGAGCGTGGCTTCGAGCAAGGGATCAGTGCGGCGCAATATCAGGCTGTGGCGAAGGTGTCCAAGGCGACTGCCACTCGTCATTTGGCTGAATTACTGGAAAAAGGCTGCCTTGAACGCCTCCCCGGCGGCGGCCGCAGCACTCGATATAAAATCAGCGACCCAGATCCATCAACACAATAACCTGCCTGCAACACGCCCCTGTGGAAGCGAGCTTGCTCGCGATAGCGGACGTTCAGGTATAGAAGTTTTGACTGGAATACCGCCATCGCGAGCAAGCTCGCTCCCACAAGGATCACCCCCGCTCATTTGCCCATAACCCCCATGTCTGCTAGTGTCGCGCCGGTTTAACGTCAACCGGAATTAGCCGCCATGGCCCGCAAAAAAGCTGCACTGGATTTCGAACAATCCCTCGCTGACCTGCAAACGCTGGTCGAGCGACTGGAGAACGGCGAGTTGTCGCTGGAAGACTCGCTGACGGCTTTCGAGCAAGGCATCGGTCTGACCCGCGATTGCCAGGCAGCGCTGGCGCAGGCTGAGCAAAAGGTTCAGGTGCTGCTCGAGCGTGATGGCGAGTTGGCCGAGGAACCCTTCGACGCGGATCAGCCAGAATGATTGCAGCGTATTCGGCGACCAGCCAGGCCCGCGTTAACGCGGCACTGGACACCCTGTTCACCGCGCCCGGCCCGGAACTCGCCCGTCTTTATGAAGCCATGCGCTACAGCGTGATGAATGGCGGCAAGCGCGTGCGACCGCTGTTGGCTTACGCCGCGTGCGAAGCACTGGGCGGCAAGGCTGAGCAAGCCAACGGCGCGGCGTGTGCGGTGGAGTTGATCCACGCCTATTCGCTGGTGCACGACGATTTGCCGGCCATGGACGACGACGATCTGCGTCGCGGCCAGCCAACCACGCACAAAAAATTCGATGAGGCCTGCGCGATCCTCGCCGGTGACGGCTTGCAGAGCCTGGCCTTCAGTGCCCTGCTCGACCCGCGCCTGAGCACCCTGGATGCGCAAATCAGCTTGCAGATGGTCAGCGCCCTGGCATTGGCGGCAGGCCCGGCCGGTATGGTCGGCGGTCAAGCCATCGACCTTGGTTCGGTCGGTTTGAAGCTGGATCAAAAAGCCCTCGAATACATGCATCGGCACAAGACCGGCGCGTTGATCGAGGTCAGCGTCAAACTCGGCGCCCTGGCCAGTGGCCGTGCCGAGAAAGACGAACTCAAGTCCTTGCAGACTTATGCACAGGCCATCGGCTTGGCGTTCCAGGTCCAGGACGACATTCTCGACGTCGAAAGCGATACCGAAACCCTCGGTAAACGCCAGGGCGCCGATATTGCCCGGGACAAGCCGACTTACCCGGCCCTGCTCGGCCTCGACGCCGCCAAGACCTACGCCCTGGAACTGCGCGATCAGGCCCTGCATGCGCTGCGACCGTTTGACGCGGCCGCCGAGCCTTTGCGCGACCTGGCCCGCTATATCGTCGAACGGCGTAGCTGACAGCGTATTCGTCAAAAAAGAGCAACGCGTGGGCAGGGGCCGATGCATCAGGTAAACTGCCGCCTCTTCTATACCTATAACGATTCGCCTGATGCCCACGACGTTTCATGAGATTCCCCGCAAGCGCCCGACCACGCCCCTGCTCGACCGCGCTAACACGCCGGACGGCCTGCGCCGGTTAGGCGAAGCCGAGCTGGAAACCCTGGCCGATGAATTGCGCCTGGAATTGCTCTACACGGTCGGTCAGACCGGCGGGCATTTCGGTGCCGGCCTGGGCGTCATCGAGCTGACCATCGCGTTGCATTACGTCTTCGACACCCCGGACGACCGGCTGGTGTGGGACGTGGGTCATCAGGCCTATCCGCACAAAATCCTCACCGGCCGTCGCGAGCGCATGGGCACCCTGCGCCAGAAGGACGGCGTCGCAGCCTTCCCGCGTCGTTCCGAGAGCGAGTACGACACCTTTGGCGTCGGCCACTCCAGCACCTCGATCAGCGCAGCGCTGGGGATGGCCATTGCCGCCCGCCTGCAAAACAGTGATCGCAAGGCGATTGCGGTGATCGGCGACGGCGCACTGACCGCCGGCATGGCCTTCGAGGCGTTGAACCACGCGCCGGAAGTCAACGCCAACATGCTGGTGATCCTCAACGACAACGATATGTCGATCTCGCGCAACGTCGGCGGGCTGTCGAATTACCTGGCCAAGATTCTTTCCAGCCGCACGTATGCCAGCATGCGTGAAGGCAGTAAAAAGGTCCTGTCGCGCCTGCCCGGCGCCTGGGAAATCGCCCGGCGTACCGAAGAATACGCCAAGGGCATGCTGGTTCCCGGCACCCTGTTTGAAGAATTGGGCTGGAACTACATCGGCCCGATCGATGGCCACGACCTGCCAACCCTGATCGCCACCCTGCGCAACATGCGCGATCTGAAAGGCCCGCAGTTCCTGCACATCGTCACCAAAAAAGGCAAAGGCTTCGCCCCGGCGGAAGTCGACCCGATCGGTTACCACGCCATCACCAAACTCGAACCGCTGAACGCCCCGGCCGCCGCGCCGAAGAAGGCCAGCGGGCCGAAGTATTCCGGTGTGTTCGGTGAATGGCTGTGCGACATGGCCGCCGCTGACCCGCGCCTGGTCGGGATTACCCCGGCGATGAAGGAAGGCTCGGATCTGGTGGCGTTCAGCGAGCGTTTTCCGCTGCGCTATTTCGACGTGGCGATTGCCGAGCAACACGCCGTGACCTTCGCCGCCGGCATGGCTTGCGAAGGCGCGAAACCGGTAGTGGCGATCTATTCGACCTTCCTGCAACGGGGCTACGACCAATTGGTGCATGACGTCGCGGTGCAAAACCTCGACGTGCTGTTCGCCATCGACCGCGCCGGTCTGGTGGGCGAAGACGGCCCGACCCACGCGGGCAGCTTCGACCTGTCGTTCCTGCGCTGCATCCCCGGCATGCTGGTGATGACCCCGAGCGACGAAAACGAATTGCGCAAAATGCTCACCACCGGGCACCTGTACAACGGCCCGGCGGCGGTGCGTTACCCGCGCGGCAACGGCCCGAACGCAACCATCGAGAATGACCTGGAACCGATCGAGATCGGCAAGGGTGTGGTTCGCCGCCAGGGCAACAAAGTCGCCCTGCTGGTGTTCGGCGTGCAACTGGCCGAGGCGCTGAAAGTCGCCGAGACCCTGGATGCGACCGTGGTCGACATGCGTTTCGTCAAACCGCTGGATGAAGTACTGGTCCGCGAAATCGCCGGCAGCCATGAGTTGCTGGTGACCATCGAAGAGAACGCGATCATGGGCGGCGCCGGTGGCGCGGTCAGCGAGTTCCTGGCTCGCGAGAACATCCTCAAGTCGATGCTGCACCTGGGCTTGCCGGACAGCTATGTCGAACACGCCAAGCCTGCGCAAATGCTGGCCGAATGTGGGCTGGATGAAGCCGGGATCGAAGCGTCGGTGCGTGAGCGCCTGCAACTGCTCACCCGGTAAACCCGATCCCCTGTAGGAGCTGCCGAAGGCTGCAATCTTTTGATCTTGATCTTCGGCGGCTCCAAATCCTTCAAAAAGCAAAATCAAAAGATCGCAGCCTTCGGCAGCTCCTACGCGGTTTTGCATACGCATGGACTGCCCATGAAACTCTCCCGCCTCGCTTTAACGCTGACTCTTTTGCCGGCAGGCCAACTTCTGGCCGACACCTTCGAACGCGACCAGGCCCTGAAACTCCCCGACGTGCTGATCAGCGCCAACCGCCAGGTCGAAGCGCGCAATGACAGCAGCGCCGCCAACACCGTGTTCACCCGCGACGACATCGAGCGCTTGCAACCGAGCAGCGTCACCGACCTGTTGCGTCGTGTACCCGGCGTGCAGGTCGGGCAAACCGGCGGGCGCGGCAGCCTGCCGGGGATTTACCTTCGCGGCACCAAGTCGGCCCAGAGCCTGGTGCTGGTGGACGGCCAACGCATCGGCAGCACCACGTCCGGCGACAGCAACCTGCAACACATCAACATCGAACAGGTCGAGCGCGTGGAAGTGCTGCGCGGCTCCCGTTCGGTGATTTATGGCAGCGATGCGATTGGCGGGGTGATCCAGATCTTCACCCGACGCGGCGGCGAGCAAGGCTTGCAACCGCGACTGCATATGGGCTTTGGCAGTAACCAGACATGGGAACGCAGCCTCGGGCTGTCCGGTGGTGATGAGAAAACCCGTTTCAATCTCGGCGCCAGCCTCGATGAAACCGCCGGGATCAACCGCACCCACGAGTCGTATCCCAGCGACGGCGATCACGATGAGTACCGCAATAAATCGCTGAGTTTGAGCCTGAGCCATGCGCTGAGCGATGACATCGAGATTGGCGCCAACGTGCTGGATAACACCGGCAAAAGCGCGTTCGACAACCCGTTCGGTCGCTTCGACATGAACACATTCGAATCCGTGCAGCAGCAGCCCTACAGCGATTTCGATGTCAGCAGCCTCAGCAGTTACATCGATGCGCGCGTCAATGACGCGTGGAAAACCCGCGTCGAATTCGGCCACAGCGAAAACCGCGAAAAGACCCTCGACAAGCTCAGCGACGAGCGCACGGTGTTCAACACCTACCGCGACTCGGTGAACTGGCAGAACGACCTGACGCTCAACGAGCGCAACAGCCTGATCCTCGGCGGCGACTGGTACGAAGACCGGGTCAACAGCAGCACGCCGTTCGACGAGAACAGTCGCTGGAACCGTGCGGCATTTATCCAGCATCACTATCAGGCCGACAGTTTCTCCACGGAACTGGGCCTGCGCCGGGACCAGAATCAACAGTTCGGCGGCCAGAACAGTTGGAGCGGCACCTTCACTTTGCCGCTGAACCCGGACAACGACGTGCTGCTGACCTACAGCGAAGGCTTCCGCGCGCCGACCTTCAACGACCTGTATTACCCGGATTTCAGCAACCCGGACCTCAAGCCAGAAACCTCGAAAAGCTATGAGCTGCAATGGCGCAGTCAGTTGACCGAGAGCAGCCGCCTCGAAGCATCGCTGTACCGCACGGACCTGGAAGACGCGATTATTTTCGGCAGCAACAATCGCCCGCAGAACGTCGCTTCAGCCCGCATCAATGGTTTCGAAGCGGCACTGAAACAGGAATTGTTCGGCTGGCAGAGCAATCTTGGCGTCGCAATCATTGATCCGCGAGATCGCGACAGTGGCCATACCTTGGCCCGTCGTGCGCGGCGGACGTTGAGCCTGGATCTGGATCGGCAGTTTGATCGCCTGGGCCTCGGCGCCAGTTGGCAAGCGGTCAGCGGCAGCTACGACGATGAAAATAATCAGCAGCCGCTGGGCGGCTATGCCTTGCTCGGATTGCGCAGCAACTGGGCGCTGAATCGGCAAGTGAAGCTGGAGCTGAAGGTCGATAACCTGCTCGACAAGGGCTACAGCCGCGCGCTGTACAGCTATGACGGCGGGCAGTATGGGTATCGCGAGGAAGGTCGGGCGTGGATGTTTGGGGTGACCTGGACGCCGGAGCTCTAATATCGAGAGGCGTTGCCTGGTCTGACGCCATCGCGGGCAAGCCTTGCTCCTACAGAGTTTGTGTCGTACGCCGATTTCAGCGTTCACGCGAAACCCGTAGGAGCAAGGCTTGCCCGCGATGAATACACCTCGCCCTCAACGGTCGGGCGCAATCACCCTGCAAAGCTCGGCCGTCGCCTCAATCATCTGCCCGCTCGGTCGCTCCAGGCCTTTGTCCGTCACCAACAACAATTGCCCGCCAGCCACCGCCCTCACCTGTGGCCAGGCTTTCCAGGCATCGAGCTGCGCCTGAGCACTGGCCAGAATCACCTCGGGATTGCGCTGCAATACGGCTTCCACACTGACCTGCGGCGCCGGCAATGTCAGGTCCGCGAACACGTTGCGCGCCCCGCACACATCAAGTGCATCGCTGATAATTTGCCCGCCGCCCACGGTGTACAACGGCCGATCCCAGACTTGGTAGAACACCTGCAACGGCTTATCCCGGTGATAACGCTGGCGCAGATTTTCCAGTTTCTGGCGCAGATCTGCCGCCAGGCGTACGCCCCGCTCCGGTCGGCCGAGTTGCGTGGCGATGGCTTCGATCTGCTGAGTGAGTTGTGCGAGGTTGTGGGGTTCGGCCACGTAGGTCGCAATGTTCAGGCGTTTGAGCTGTTCGCGCTGGGCCGGGCCGACGCTGCCGGGCCAGAGCAATAACAAATCAGGTTTGAGGCTGAGCAGCCGCTCCATGTCCAACTGGCCGTAGCGGCCAACGGAAGGAAGCTCTTTGAGTTCGGCAGGACGTTCACCGGCATCCAGCACACCGACCAGCAGGTCCGCCGAATCCAGTTCAACGACAATTTCAGAAAGAGACGGCGCGAGGCTGACCACCCGCTCGACCGCCATCGCCGCGCCGCTGACGGCCAGCAGCAAAACCGCCAGCCCGTGACGAAGCATCAGCCGAGTTGACGCGGGATACGGTAGAGGTAGAACAGCACCGTGGTCGACAGCGCCAGCAATACCAAGGGCACCGCTTCGAGGCCGACGAACACCGCCAGCGCGCCGATCCAGGCTGGCAGGCCGGCCGCCAGGAACGCGGTGCGCCGCTTGGCCGCCAGGGCAATCCAGGCCGCCGGCTCTTCAGGGGTATCGAGGGCTTTCTGCGTGGCGATCAGCGCATGTTTGTAGCCGCCGAAGAACTTCAGGCTGACAAACATCGAGGCCACACCGGCAATAAACAGCGGCATCGCCAGCACCGGCAGGATCGCCTCGCCCTGGCCGAACACGCCGTTGATCACGAACAGCGGCAACAAGGCCAGCGCCAGGTATTGCCACCAGTTGACGGACAGTCGCCGCCGCACCTGACCGCGAGTCACGCCCGGTCTGCCTCGCCCTGATGCTCGTTGCCCATCATGTGGTCGAGCTTGCTGGCCTTGGTGGCCAGGTACAGTTTGTTGTGCGGGTTGTGCCCGGTGTGCAGCGGCACGCGCTCGGCGACCACGATGCCCATGTCGGTCAAGGCTTTGACCTTGCGTGGGTTGTTGGTCATCAGCCGCAGGGATTTCACGCCCAGGTGCTGCAGCATCGGCAGGCACATGGCGTAGTCACGCTGGTCGGCGGCAAAGCCCAGACGCTCGTTGGCTTCAACGGTGTCGGCGCCGCCGTCCTGCAATTCGTAGGCGCGGATCTTGTTCAGCAGACCAATGCCTCGACCTTCCTGACGCAAGTACAGCAACACGCCACGACCTTCACGGGCGATGGCCTGCAACGCGGCCTCAAGTTGCGAGCCGCAGTCGCAACGCTGGCTGAACAAGGCATCGCCCGTCAGGCATTCAGAGTGCAACCGGCCGAGTACCGGGGCACCGTCGGCGAAATCACCCAGGCTGAGCACCACGTGCTCGCGACCATTCTCTTCATCGAGAAAGCCGTGCATGGTGAATTGCGCAAAAGGCGTTGGCAGCTTCGAAGCGGCGACAAAAACGACAGGCACCGGTGTGCTCCTGATCAATAAGTACTGGAGATTCGCAGAGGCGGCATTGTAACAGCAGGTTCCTACAGGCGCTTAGGCTGAATTATGGGGCATAACGATCAAAAAGTTTGATCAAGCGGCCAAGTCGCGGCCCCTGTGGGAGCGGGCTTGCTCGCGAAAGCGGTGGATCAGCCAGCCTCAATGTTGACTGGGCCGCCGCTTTCGCGAGCAAGCCCGCTCCCACAGGGGGGATCATCTGCCAATAGATCGGTGCTCAGTTCGCGTCAAATGGATACGGCTGTTTCCACTTCGCAAAGATCGGTTTCAGCTCGCCGCTTTTCACCAGCAACGCCATGCGCTGATCGAACAACGCCATCAGCGTGCGGGCCTTGGGGTTGTCGGCAAAACACAGGAACAGCGGCAATTCGGCGATGTGGGTTCGGCGAAACTGCGCCGTATCCTTGGCCCGACTGAGTACGTAATCGACTTCGGTCAGGGCGTCGATGTAATAGTCGGCGCGGTTGCGGGTCAGCATCGACAAAATCCCGGTACGCCGGATCACTTCGTTGAACCGATGCACGTTGGGCAAGTAATCCTGATATTTGTAGCCGCGCACCCAGGCCAGTCGATAGCTGCCCAGGGTTGCCAGGGTCGGCGGCGGATTGCTTGCCAGGCCCAGGGCGTAGATGTGATCGGTGTCGAAATTCCAGTGCGGATAGAGCAGATCGCTGACCTCATCCCGATAGGAGCCGACACAGGCGTCCACCTCACCGCGCTGGGCCAACCCGACGGAACGCGTATACGGCTCGGTGCGGATGTCCAGTTTGACCCCGGCCGGCTCGAACACCGCTCGCAACACGTCCCAGCCCAAGCCATGGCCATCAGCGGCGGTGTAGTCGTCCCAGTCTTCGCTGGCCAGATGAATCACCGAAGGCGGCATCGCCGCATCACCCGCTTGAGCCAGCGAGCAGAACATCGCGAATACCACCATCAACCAGCATCGAGCCATCCTTAGTCTCCTGCTTTGTCGCTCAAGCGAACAACCGCACCAGCCCCTGCATCCCCAGCCACGCGAAGACCCCGGCCAACACGTCGTCGAGCATGATCCCGACGCCGCCGTGCACATGCCGGTCGATCCAGCGGATCGGCCACGGCTTGAGGATGTCGAAGAAGCGGAACATCAGGAACCCCGCCAGCAACCAGTACCAGCCTTGCGGCACCAGCCACAGGGTAATCCACATCCCGACCATCTCGTCCCAGACGATGCCTTCGTGATCGTGCACCCGCAAATCGTCGGCCACTTTGCCGCACAGCCAGAAACCGAACAGCATGGTGATGCCGAGCATCAGCCAGTAACCCCAGTCGGGCAGCATCTGCCACAACGGGATAAAGGGTAGCGCAACTAACGACCCCCAGGTGCCCGGGGCTTTTGGCAAGGTGCCCGAACCGAAGCCGAACGCCAGGAAATGCCACGGATTACGCCAGACTGAGGGCGGCACGAATTCCGCCGGGGTCTGCTTGGGATGATCTGTCACGGTGTCTCCCGAAAATGTTGATAGCCCCGGGTTTGCGGGGTGATGTCCTGTCCATCGGCGTCCAGCAGTACAACACCCTGCCCGGTCACGACCTGGCCGACGACATGAATCGGCCAACCATCGGCCAGCAACGCCGGCAACTCGACGGGCGGCAAGGTAAACGCCAGCACGTAGTCGTCACCACCGCTCAAGGCCGCGTCTTCAGCGCCCGTCTGACCGAGGAAGGCCACCAACGCTGTCGATACAGGCAGCTTACTCCGCTCAACCTGAATGCCGACCTTCGATGCGAGCGCAATGTGCCCGCAGTCGGCGAGCAGGCCGTCGGAGATGTCCAGCGCCGAGGTGGCTTTGCCGCGCAACGCCTGACCGAGCGCCAATTGCGGCTGCGGCGACCAGTAATGGGCCAGCAGCGGATCGGCGATGGCCGCTTCTGCGGTGCGCTGGTCGAGCACCAGCGGCAAGGCCCCGGCGGCATTGCCCAATTCGCCGCCCACACAGAGCAAGTCGCCCGGCTGCGCGCCACTGCGGGTCAAGGCCTTGCCGGCCGGCACTCGACCAAACACGGTCAGCGTCAGGCTCAGCGGCCCACGGGTGGTGTCACCGCCCACCAGCGCCACGCCACAGCGTTGAGCCATCACGTTCAAACCACGGGCGTAGGCGTCCAGCCAATCGGCGGTCACCGTCGGCAAGGTCAGGGCAAGGGTAAAGGCAACGGGGGTGGCGCCCATGGCGGCCAGGTCACTGACCGCTACAGCCAGCGAACGCTGACCGAGCAAAAACGGGTCGCAAGGATCTGCGAAATGCACACCGGCTACGAGGGTGTCGGTGGAAATTGCCAACTGTTCCCCTGGGGGAACAGCCAGCAAGGCGCAGTCGTCACCGATCCCAAGGGCAACGCCCTCGCCGCCCTGCGCACAAGGCGCGGCGGCGAAGAAATTGCGGATCAGCTCAAACTCGCCCATGGCAGCTAAGCGCTTATCAGCGCTTGAACGCCTTCACTTCAGCTTCACGCAGACGCGGGGCCAGCTTGTCGAGTACGCCGTTGACGAACTTGTGGCCGTCGGTGGAACCGAAGACTTTCGCCAGCTCGATACCCTCGTTGATCACAACGCGGTACGGCACGTCGACACGCTTGATCAGCTCCCAGGTGGACAGGCGCAGCACGGCCAGTTCAACCGGGTCCAGCTCTTCGATCGTAATGTCCAGGCACGGCGTCAGTACAGCGTCGATCTCGGTCTTGTGGGCCGGAACGCCGTGCAGGATGTCGTGGAAGTAGGCGGCATCGACATCGCTGAAATCGTTATCGACCCGGAACTGCGCTTCGATCTCGTTCAGCGATTGCTTGGCCATGTGCCATTGGTACAGCGCTTGAGTCGCGAGCTGACGGGCTTCGCGACGCTTGACGCTTTTCGATGGCTTGCCGGCATCCGCAGGCTTTGGATCGCGCGGGTTGAAACGATCACTTTCGTCGCTAATCACTTGGCCTCCAACTGCGCCAGCAGGCTGACCATTTCCAGGGCGGACAGGGCAGCTTCAGCACCTTTGTTGCCGGCCTTGGTGCCGGAACGTTCGATGGCTTGTTCGATGGAGTCAACGGTCAGCACGGCGAAAGCGACCGGTACGCCGAACTCCATGGACACCTGGGCCAGGCCCTTGGTGCATTCGCCAGCCACGTATTCGAAGTGCGGAGTACCGCCACGAATGACCGCGCCCAGGGCGATGATTGCCGCGTACTCGCCCTTCTGAGCGACTTTCTGCGCAACCAGCGGGATTTCGAAGGCGCCAGGCGCACGGATGATGGTGATGTCGCTTTCGCTCACGCCATGGCGAACCAGGGCATCAACTGCACCGCTAACCAGGCTTTCAACGACGAAGCTGTTGAAACGGCCGACTACCAAAGCGTAGCGGCCTTTAGGGGCGATGAAGGTACCTTCGATGGTCTTCAGGGTCATTCGTTAGATCTCTTAAAGAGCCGGGACGCGTTTTCTACGCGTCCCTCAGTGATGTGTTAACCGCGAATCAAGGACTGGAAACACCCAGTCATTATTCGGAGGGCACGTATTCTACAACTTCCAGATCGAAACCGGATATCGCATTAAATTTCATTGGCGCGCTCATCAGGCGCATTTTGCGTACGCCCAGGTCCCGGAGGATCTGCGAACCGGCACCGACGATGCTGTAGGTGGTCGGTTTTTTCGCCGGGATCTGCTCCGCAGTTTCGCGAATGTGCGCCAGCAACACGTCGCCATCGAGTGGGTGACCGAGCAACAGCACCACGCCGCTGCCGGCTTCGGCAACCGCGGCCATGGCGGCGCGCAGGCTCCAGCGGCCCGGTTGCTTGACCATCAGCAAGTCGCGCAGCGGGTCCATGTTGTGCACGCGGACCAGGGTCGGCTCTTCAGCGCACACGGTGCCCAGGGTCAGGGCCATGTGCACGTCGCCTTCCACGGAATCACGATAGGTCACCAGGTTGAATTGGCCCAGTTCGCTGTCCAGTGGCTGCTCGGCAATCCGCTGAACGGTACGTTCGTGGATCATCCGGTAGTGAATCAGGTCGGCAATGGTGCCGATCTTGATGTTGTGTTCGGCGGCGAAGGTTTCCAGTTCGGCGCGACGGGACATGGTGCCGTCGTCGTTCATCACTTCGCAAATCACGCCGCTCGGCTCGAAACCGGCCATGCGCGCCAGGTCGCAGGCGGCTTCGGTGTGGCCGGCGCGAGCCAGGGTGCCACCCGGTTGGGCCATCAGCGGGAAGATGTGGCCCGGGCTGACGATGTCTTCAGCCTTGGCATCCTTGGCGGCAGCAGCCTGCACAGTGCGGGCGCGGTCGGCGGCGGAGATGCCGGTGGTCACGCCGGTGGTGGCTTCGATCGACACGGTGAACTTGGTGCCGAAACCGGAACCGTTGCGCGGCGCCATCAAGGGCAGCTTCAGCAGTTCGCAGCGCTCGCGGCTCATCGGCATGCAAATCAGGCCACGGGCGTGCTTGGCCATGAAGTTGATGTGTTCAGGCTGGCAGCACTCGGCGGCCATGATCAGATCGCCTTCGTTCTCGCGGTCTTCGTCATCCATAAGGATGACCATCTTGCCTTGGCGGATGTCTTCAACCAGTTCTTCGATGCTATTGAGCGCCACAAGGCACCCCCTTGAGTCAGGATTTGAGGTAGCCGTTGGCGGCCAGAAAACTTTCAGTGATGCTACTGGAGCTTGGCTCTGCGGCCTTGTCGCCCAACAACAGGCGCTCCAGATAACGTGCCAGCAAGTCCACTTCCAGATTCACCCGGCGACCTGGCTGGTAAGACGCCATGATGGTTTCGCTCAGGGTGTGGGGAATGATCGTCAGCAAGAACTCGGCGCCATCGACAGCGTTCACGGTCAGGCTGGTGCCATCGACGGTGATCGAGCCTTTATGGGCGATGTACTTGGCGAGGTCTTTCGGTGCGCGGATACGGAATTCCACCGCGCGAGCATTTTCGGTACGGGCAACCACTTCGCCCACGCCATCGACGTGACCGCTGACCAGATGCCCGCCCAGACGCGTGGTCGGGGTCAGGGCTTTTTCCAGGTTGACCGGGCTGCCGCTTTTCAGATCGTTCATGGCGGTGCAGTCGAGGGTTTCGCGACTGACGTCCGCCGCAAAACCGTTGCCTGGCAGTTCAACCGCGGTCAGGCACACGCCGTTGACCGCGATGCTGTCGCCCAGTTTGACGTCGCTCAGGTCGAGCTTGCCGGTTTCTACGTAGACCCGCACATCTCCGCCTTTTGGGGTCAATGCACGAATACTGCCGATGGATTCGATGATGCCGGTAAACATGGAGTCCTCCTCGAGAACAAGGCTGTCGCTTGGCGCAAGCCGGGAATTATACGCTCGCGGCTGGCACAGGGATGGCGATGACTCGCCAGTCATCGCCAACCGCACGAATTTCGGTGATTTTGAGCTCGGGCGCGTCTTTCATCTGCGCCAGCGGCCAGTCCAGCAACGGGCGCGCGGACGAGCCCAGAAACTTGCCGGCGATGAAGATCTGAAACTCATCCACCAGGCCTTGCTGGGCAAACGCTCCCGCCAGGCGCGGACCGGCTTCGACCAAGACCTCGTTGACCCCGCGATGGGCCAGTTCGACCAGCAGTTTGCGCAGGTCGACCAAGCCATCATCGCCGGCCACGATCAGGCATTCCGGGCCGTTGGCGTATTGCTCTTCGATGGCCATGCACGTGGCGACCAATGCCGGGCCAGCCTTGAAGAACGGCGCATCCAGCGGCACTCGCAAGCGGCCGTCGATCAGCACCCGCAACGGCGGACGGCTCATGGCCAGGGCGGTTTGCTCAGGGTCGAGGCCCAGTTCAGCGGCGCGCACGGTCAGACGCGCATTGTCCGCCAGCACCGTATCGGCGCCGGTCAGCACCACACTGGCCTGGGCCCGCAGGCGTTGTACCGCCGAACGGGCGGCCGGGCCGGTGATCCATTGGCTTTCGCCGTTTTCCATCGCCGTGCGACCGTCCAGGCTCATGGCCAACTTGACCCGCACGAACGGCAAACCGTGTTCCATGCGCTTCAAGAAACCTTCATTGAGCTTGCGCGCCTCGCCTTCCAGCACCCCGCTGTCGATGGCGATGCCGGCCTGGGCCAGACGTGCCATGCCACGACCGGCCACCGACGGGTTCGGGTCCTGCATCGCCGCGACCACACGGGCCAGGCCGGCATTCACCAGGGCATCAGCGCAGGGCGGCGTGTGGCCGTGATGGCTGCACGGTTCCAGGGTCACGTAAGCCGTGGCGCCCCGGGCCTTATCGCCAGCGGCGCGCAGGGCGTGGACTTCGGCGTGGGGTTCGCCGGTGCGCACGTGCCAGCCTTCGCCGACAATCTGCCCGTCCTTCACGATCACGCAACCAACACGCGGGTTGGGGTGGGTCGTGTAGTGACCTTTGCGCGCCAGTTCCAGGGCGCGGGCCATGTAATGGGCGTCGAGGATGGATTGTTCGGCGGATGTGCTCATTCTTTCACCGGCTCACGGGCCAGGCGATCGATCTCTTCGCGGAACTCGTTCAAGTCCTGGAAGCGTCGATACACGGAGGCGAAACGGATGTAGGCGACTTCGTCGAGCTTTTGCAACTCGGCCATCACCAGTTCACCGACCACGAGGGATTTGACCTCTCGTTCGCCGGTGGCGCGCAGCTTGTGTTTGATGTGCACCAGCGACGATTCGAGGCGCTCGACACTCACCGGGCGCTTCTCCAGCGCCCGCTGCATGCCGGCGCGGAGTTTTTCTTCGTCGAACGGCTGACGGCTGCCGTCGGTTTTGATCAGGCGCGGCAACACCAGTTCGGCGGTCTCGAACGTCGTGAAACGCTCGCCGCAGGCCAGGCATTCACGCCGGCGGCGCACCTGTTCGCCCTCGGCGACCAGACGCGAGTCGATGACCTTGGTGTCGTTGGCACCGCAGAAGGGACAGTGCATGGTGGCAGGCAACAAAAAAAGGGAGGGCCATGGTAGCGCATCCCGGTGGCAAGACAAGCCATAGGCTTTGCGGTATACAGACGAGCTCTATGTTTGATTCATGGATTTCACCTTGCTGGAGCCACACATGTCGCTACGACCGCTCGTCCTGCTCAGTGTTTTAAGCCTGCTGGTGGCCTGCGGCAGCGACGCGCCCAAGCCTCAGCCACCGACGCCAGGCCCCGCGCCCCAAGCGGCGCAGAAGAAAGCCAAGGAATCCGCCGACCTCGGCCCGCTGCCGGCCTATCAGCGCGAACTGAGCGGCACCCTGCAAGGCGTGCCGGCCGGCGCCGAAGTGGAACTGGCGCTGCTGGTGATCGACGAAAAATCCCGTCCGCAACAATTGCTGGCCAGTTCCAGCCTGATCGGCACCAACCAGGCGCTGCCGTTCCGCCTGCGTTTCAACCCGGAATCGTTCCCGGTCGGCGCTCGTGTTGAACTGCGCGGCCGCGCCACCCAGTCCGGACAACTGATATTGCACCTGCCGTCGCAAAGCATTACCCAACCGACCACCCAGGCCTTGGGCCAGCTGCAATTCGTCAAAGCACCATGATTGCACCGCTCGACCTGCAACGGGCATTGGGTGAATTGCTCGGCGACGCACAACTGGTCGCCTGTGAGCTGCCGGGCACCGAGCTGAAACTCTGGCTGATCGACGGCGACAACATGGACCGCGCCTTCAGCCCGGAAGAAACCCGGCGCATCCTGCATGAGCCGCCGTACTGGAGTTTCTGCTGGGCCAGTGGCCTCGCGGTGGCGCGCTATCTCGCCGAGTTTCCCGAGTGGGTCAAAGGCAAACGGGTGCTGGATTTTGGTGCCGGCTCCGGGGTGGCGGGGATTGCCGCCGTGAAAGCCGGGGCGCTGGAAGTGGTGGCCTGTGACCTCGACCCGCTGGCGATTGCTGCGTGTCGGGCGAATGCTCAACTCAATAACGTAGAACTTAATTATTCGACGGACTTCTTTGTCGAAGCGGATCGCTTTGATCTGATTCTGGTGGCGGATGTGTTGTACGACCGGGCGAACCTGCCGTTGCTCGATGAGTTTTTGAGTCGTGGCCGGGAGGCGTTGGTGGCGGATTCGCGGGTTCGGGATTTTCGTCATCCGCTTTACCGGCGTATCGAGATACTTGAGGCGATGACCTTGCCGGATCTGGCTGAGCCGGAAGAGTTTCGGTATGTGAGCCTTTACCATGCGCGGCGTGATTGACGTCGTTAAAAGATCGCAGCCTTCGGCAGCTCCTACGGGATCGGGTTCGCACGCGGTCAATGTAGGAGCTGCCGAAGGCTGCGATCTTTTGCGCCAGCCCTTATAGTGAGCCTATTCACGCTTCCAAGAGATCCCCCATGAGTCAGGAAACGCCGTACATCTTCGACGCCACGACTGCCGATTTCGACCAGTCGGTGATCGAGAACTCATTTCACAAACCGGTGCTGGTGGATTTCTGGGCCGAATGGTGTGCACCGTGCAAGGCGCTGATGCCGATGCTGCAAACCATCGCCGAGAGCTATCAGGGCGAGTTGCTGCTGGCCAAGGTCAATTGCGACGTCGAGCCGGACATCGTTTCGCGCTTCGGCATTCGCAGCCTGCCGACCGTGGTGCTGTTCAAGGACGGTCAGCCGGTGGACGGTTTTGCCGGTGCACAACCGGAATCTGCCGTGCGCGCGATGCTCGAACCCCATGTGCAAATGCCGCCGCCCGCTGCCGCTGATCCGTTCGAACAGGCCCAGGCGTTGTTTGATGAAGGCCGTTTCGCCGACGCCGAGGCCATCCTCAAAGTGCTGCTGGGCGAAGACAACACCAACGCCAAAGCGCTGATCCTGTATGCCCGCTGCCTCACCGAGCGCGGTGAGTTGGGCGAAGCACAAACCGTGCTGGATGCAGTCAAAACCGATGAGCACAAGGCTGCGCTGGCCGGGGCCAAGGCGCAGATCCAGTTCCTCGGCCAGGCCAAGGATCTGCCGGATGCCGCCGACTTGAAAGCACGCCTGGCAAAAAATCCGCAGGACGATGAAGCGGTGTATCAACTGGCGATCCAGCAACTGGCCCGTCAGCAATACGAACCGGCGCTGGATTCGCTGCTCAAGCTGTTCATCCGCAACCGCAGCTACAGCGAAGGTTTGCCGCACAAGACCTTGCTGCAGGTGTTCGAACTGCTGGGCAACGATCACCCACTGGTGACCACGTACCGCCGCAAGTTGTTTGCTGCGCTGTATTGAAGATCAAAAGATCGCAGCCTTCGGCAGCTCCTACGGGCGATGAGTTCTCTGTAGGAGCTGCGGCACGCTGCGATCTTTTGATTCTGTTTTTGCGGTACTGAACACCAGAAGATCAAAAGATCGCAGCCTTCGGCAGCTCCTACGGGGGGGATGAGTTCTCTGTAGGAGCTGCGGCACGCTGCGATCTTTTGATCTTGTTTTTGCGGTACTGAACACCGGAGATCAAAAGATCGCAGCCTTCGGCAGCTCCTACGCTGGCTCGTGCCAGCTGTAGAGCGGCGTATCCCCGCCGCTCACCACTTTCACGTCCGGGCAATGGCGCAAACGCACCAGTAAACGCTTGCCCGACGCGGCGCTACCGGTCAGCCCTTCCAACTGCTCCAGCAAATCCGGCCCGCTCAACTGCCCGGCCTTGCGCAACAGGTCCTTGGCGATCTGCCACAACGCGTCATCCTGGTTCACCGGTTTCGCTGCCGGGGCGCTGACCTCTTCGGTTTTGCTGACCTGCAACTGCGCGCCGAGCCGCGCCCAATCGCTATCGTCCATCTCCAGGGTCAAATCCACCGGCCAGTCGCCGATGCTTCCGCGTATTCGCAACATAAGTCCGCTCCTGCACATTTCTGACCTGCATGCTCCCATGGGTCTTGTGCAACGCCAAGCGGGCGGTCAAACTCTCCGCACTTTCGTTATAAGATTACATAACAAACTCTTCACTTTACTTTCCGGAGACCCGCCATGCGTCGTCTGCTTCTCGCTCTGCCGTTTGCCCTGTTGCCGCTGGCCGTCGCTCATGCGGCCGATGAACATGAACACGGCAGCCTCGGCGCCCACGAACATGGCGTCGGTCGCCTGAACGCCGCGCTCGACGGCCAGACCCTGGAGCTGGAGCTGGAAAGCCCGGCGATGAACCTGGTGGGTTTCGAACACCTCGCCACCACCGACGCCGACAAAGCCAAAGTCGCCGCCGCCAAGACGAAACTGGAAAACCCGCTGGCGCTGTTCAACCTGCCGAAGGCCGCTGGTTGCAAAGTCGCCACCCAGGAACTGGAAAGCCCGCTGTTCGGTGACAAACCGGACGCCGACGATCATGACGACGATGACCACGCCGAAGCAGACAAGGACGGTCACGAGCATCATCACGACCACAGCGAAATCCACGCCCACTACCAATTCAGTTGCTCGGCACCCGGCGCGCTGAAAAACCTGGACTTATCGACCATCTTCAACACGTTCCCGGCGACCCAGAAAATTCAGGTACAACTGATCAGCCCAAGCGGCCAGCAAGGCGTTGAAGTGACGGCCAAGGCTGCGGCCCTGAAATTCTAAATTCACCGAAGATCCCTGTAGGAGCTGTCGAGTGCAACGAGGCTGCGATCTTTTGACCTTAAAGATCAAGATCAAAAGATCGCAGCCTCGTTGCACTCGACAGCTCCTACACAGGTCATCAATACACATGAAATCGGCGCCATGACCCAAGCACTCATCGAACTGTCCGACCTGGGCTTCAGTTGGCCCGGTCACCCGCCGTTGCTGGATATCCCGGCGTTTCGCCTGGAACCCGGTGAAACCCTGTTCCTCAAGGGCCCCAGCGGCAGTGGCAAGACCACCCTGCTCGGCCTGCTCGGCGGTGTGCAGAAGCCCGATCGCGGCAGTATCCGTTTGCTCGGCCAGGAACTCACCGAACTCGGCGCCGGCGCCCGCGACCGTTTTCGCGTCGATCACACCGGCTACATCTTTCAGCAGTTCAACTTGCTGCCGTTTCTCTCGGTACGCGAAAACGTCGAGTTGCCCTGCCACTTTTCCAAACTGCGCGCCGAACGGGCGAAACAGCGCCACGGCAGCGTTGATCAAGCGGCTGCCACGTTGCTCGCGCACTTGGGCCTGAAGGATGAAAGCATCCTCAGCCGCCGCGCCGATTCGCTGTCCATCGGCCAGCAACAACGGGTCGCCGCTGCCCGCGCATTGATCGGTCAGCCGGAACTGGTGATCGCCGACGAACCGACCTCGGCCCTGGACTACGACGCTCGCGAGAACTTCATTCGCCTGCTGTTCGCCGAATGCCGCGAAGCCGGGTCCAGTTTGCTGTTTGTCAGCCATGACCAGAGCCTCGCGCCGCTGTTTGACCGCAACCTGTCGCTGGCCGAGCTCAATCGCGCCGCCACCCCGTTCGAGGTCTGAGATGTATTTGTTTCGTCTAGCCCTGGCCAGCCTGGCTAACCGCCGCTTCACCGCGATCCTCACCGCGTTCGCCATTGCCCTGTCGGTGTGCCTGCTGTTGGCCGTGGAGCGGGTGCGCACCGAAGCCAAGGCCAGTTTCGCCAGCACCATCAGCGGCACTGACCTGATCGTCGGCGCCCGCTCCGGCTCGGTGAACCTGTTGCTGTATTCGGTATTCCGCATCGGCAACGCCACCAACAACATTCGCTGGGACAGCTTCGAGCACTTCGCCAGCGACCCGAAAGTGAAGTGGGCGATCCCGATGTCCCTCGGTGATTCCCATCGTGGTTATCGGGTGATGGGCACCACCGAGGCGTACTTCGAGCATTACCAGTACGGTCATCAACAACACCTGGAAATCGCCGACGGCCGCGCCTTCGCCACCGACCCGTTCGAAGTGGTGCTCGGCGCCGAAGTGGCGGATGCGCTGCACTACAAACTCGGCGACAAACTGGTGTTGGCACACGGCGTGGCGGTGATCAGCCTGGTCAAGCACGACGACAAACCGTTCACCGTGGTCGGTATTCTCAAACGCACCGGCACCCCGGTGGACCGCACGTTGCACATCAGCCTCGGCGGCATGGAAGCCATTCACATCGACTGGCACAACGGCGTGCCGGCGCAGGGTAAGGGCCGGATCAGCGCCGATCAGGCGCGCAACATGGACCTGACGCCGCAAGCCATCACCGCGTTCATGCTCGGGCTCAACAGCAAGATTTCGACCTTCGCCGTGCAGCGTGAAATCAACGAGTTCCGTGGCGAACCGATGCTGGCGATCCTGCCGGGGGTGGCGTTGCAAGAGTTGTGGAGTTTGATGAGCACCGCCGAAAAAGCCTTGTTCGTGGTCTCGCTGTTTGTGGTGCTGACCGGGTTGATCGGCATGCTCACGGCGATTCTCACCAGCCTCAACGAGCGGCGCCGGGAGATGGCGATCCTGCGTTCGGTGGGTGCGCGGCCATGGCATATCGCGACCTTGCTGATCCTGGAAGCCTTCGCCCTGGCGCTGTCCGGGGTGATTGCCGGCGTGGCGTTGCTGTACGTGTGCATCGCCGCCGCCCAGGGTTATGTGCAGGCCAATTACGGTTTGTACCTGCCGCTGTCGTGGCCGAGCGAATATGAATGGACGCTGCTCGGTGGCATCCTGATCGCCGCGCTGCTGATGGGCAGCGTGCCGGCCTGGCGCGCGTATCGCCAATCATTGGCCGATGGCCTGTCGATCCGTTTATGAGGACGCTGAAGATGCCCCGCGCTCTGCTCGCGCTGTTGATGCTGGTCGCCCTGCCCCTGTGGGCGGCCGAGCCGAAGGATTTGACCTGGCAGGAAATGATCCCGCCGGACGCCCCGGCGGAAGTGCCGAACATGACGCCGCTGCATGACTTGTCGCAAATGAGCAGCGCACTTGAGTCGGCGCCGGCCGCCAAGCAGGACTTGCCGAATGCGCCGGTGGTGAAAAGCCTCGACGGCAAAAACATTCGCCTGCCGGGCTACATCGTGCCGCTGGAAGTCAGTGAAGAAGGTCGCACCACGGAGTTTCTGCTGGTGCCGTATTTCGGCGCCTGCATCCACGTGCCGCCACCGCCGTCGAACCAGATCGTGCATGTGAAAAGCGAAGTCGGCGTGAAGCTCGATGAGTTGTATCAGCCTTACTGGATCGAGGGTTCGTTGCAGGTTAAGGCGTCGACCAGTGAGTTGGCGGATGCCGGGTATCAGATGGAGGCGGACAAGATTTACGTTTATGAGTTGCCGGAGTGAATCCGGGGGTTCTGTGTTGATTGTAATGACGCCTTCGCGGGCAAGCCTCGCTCCTACAGGGTTATCGCATTCCCTTGTAGGAGCGAGGCTTGCCCGCGATGGGGTCCGCAAAGGTTCCACAAAAACCCGGCCCATCACCGTTTCATTGAGCTGAATCAAAAGACCGTATCAGATGGCTCTTTACCATTGGACATCGAACATTTTTAACGTCCTTTGGAGCCCTCATGAACAAGTCCTTGCTCAGCGCTTCGCTGTTTGCCCTCGCGCTCGCAGCCCCGATTGCCCACGCCCACGAGGCTGGCGATATCATCGTTCGCGCCGGTGCGATCACCGTCAACCCGAAAGCCGACAGCTCCAGCGTCAAGGTCGATCAAGGGCCGTTGGCGGGTGCCGATCTGGGTGGCAAGGCCACCATGAGCAGCGACACGCAGTTGGGCTTGAACTTCGCTTACATGCTGACCAACAACTGGGGCATCGAACTGCTCGCGGCTTCGCCGTTCGAGCATGACGTGAAAATCAAAGGCACCGCCCTGGGCGCGGCCAACGGCAAACTCGGTACCCTGAAACACCTGCCACCGACCTTGAGCGTTGTGTACTACCCGCTCGACGCCAAGTCCGCTTTCCAGCCGTATGTCGGTGCCGGTATCAACTACACCTGGATCTACGACGAACACGTCGGCAGCGAAGCCCAGGCCAACGGCTTCAGCAACTTCAAGGCGAAAAACTCCTGGGGCATGGCATTCCAGGTCGGTGCTGACTACATGATCACCGACAACATCATGCTCAACGCCCAGATGCGCTACATCGACATCGACACCCGCGCGACCGTGGAAAACGACGCGGTGGCGCCGGGCACCCGGGCTCGGGTCAACGTGGATGTGGACCCGTTCGTTTACATGGTCGGCCTTGGCTACAAATTCTAAGGCCCCTTCGCGAGCAAGCCCGCTCCCACAGTTGATCGCATTCTCCTGTGGGAGCGGGCTTGCTCGCGAAGACGTCAGCCCAGGCAACAAAAATCCAGAACAAAAAAAGGCGCCTGAACAGGCGCCTTTTTCATGGCAGCAAAAACTCAGCGGCCGAGCAACCGCGCCAAACCAATGCTCATCGGCGTCTGCTGCGGGTAAGTAAACCGCTCCAGCAACCGCCGGTTGTTCGCCCGCGAGTGGCGGATGTCACCGGAACGCGCCGGGCCGTAGGTGATGGGCGGTAACTGGCCGACCACTTGGGCCAGCGCTTCAAGCATCTGCTTGAGCGTAGTGGCCTGATTCCAGCCCACATTGACCGCGCCGACTTCCACCTCGGGTTTCTCGATCGCCTGCACCAGCAGATCGACCAGATCCTCGACGTAGACAAAATCCCGGGTCTGCTCGCCATCACCAAACACGGTGATCGGCAGACCTTTCTGCGCGCGCTCGCTGAAAATGCTGATCACCCCGGAATACGGCGAGGACGGGTCCTGGCGCGGGCCGAAGATGTTGAAGAAGCGGAACACCACCGGTTCCAAGCCATGCTGGCGGCGGTAGAAGTCGAGGTAGTACTCACCCGCCAGTTTGTCCGAGGCGTAAGGCGTCAGCGGGGCCTTGGCGGTCTCTTCGTCAATCGACTCGCCTTCGCCGTTGTTGCCGTAGACCGCCGCGCTGGAGGCGAACAGCACCCGCTTGACGCCAGCCTGGCGCATGGCCTCGCAGACATTCAGGGTGCCGATGAAATTGCTCTGGTGCGTCTTCACCGGGTCGTCCACCGACGCCTGCACCGAAGCCACGGCCGCCAGGTGCGCGACCGCGCTGCAACCGAGCATCGAGCGGGCGACCAGTGCCGCATCGGCAACGTCGCCCACAATCAGTTCGACCTTGGGATTGTCCAGCGGCAGGTTGCTGCGTTTGCCGGTGGACAGGTCATCGAGAATCCGCACCGAATGGCCTTGGGCGAGCAAGCCGTCGGTGAGGTGCGAACCAATGAAACCGGCGCCGCCGGTGATTAAAACAGGGCCGTCAGCCATGGCGATAAAACCTATCCAGTAAGCCCGGGAGCGCCGCGCGCCAGGCGCGGGGCTTGATCCCGAAGGTGTGCAGAATTTTCTTGCAGGCCAGCACCGCGTGTTGCGGTTCTTCGGCAGCGTCGGGCCGGGCGGCGTGGGCCTGGGCGGTCGGCGCTTCGATGGCCAGTTCATGCAGGTTGCGTGCTTCGGTGATGATTGCCTGCCCTAATGCCAGCGGCGTGGTCGCCTCATGTCCGGCGTAATGGTAGGTGCCCCACAGCGGCGCCGCGCAATCGAGTTGCTTGAGCACCGAAATGATCACCCGTGCCGCGTCGTCCACCGGCGTCGGGTTGCCCCGCCGGTCGTCGGCCATCAGCAGTTCTTCAGGGGTTTCGGCCCGGGCGAGGAAACGCCCGAGAGTGCCGTCGGGGCTGTCGTCGAGCAGCCAGCCGAAGCGCAACAACACGTGTTGCGGGCAGGTGGCGCGCACGCTTTGCTCGATTCGCCACAAGGCCTGACCGCGCAGGCCCAAGGGCACGGGTTCGTCTTTTTCGCTGTAGGCCGTGGCCCGGGAGCCGTCGAACACCCGGTAGCTTGAGGGTTGCAGCAGAACGATGTTGTGGTGCTGGCACAGTTCGGCCAGGCGCTCGACCGCACGCTCCTGCCCAGCCAGACGCTGTTCGCTGACCGTCTCCGCCTGAAACCAGTCGAAGTAGTAGGCGAGGTTGATCAACGCGTCCGGGCGGGTGTCGTCGAGCAGTTGCGTCAGGCTCGCGGCATCCCAGCCGTCTTGTGGTGGGCGGGGGGCGAGGAAACCGATGTCTTCCTCCGCACCGAGGCGAATCAGCGCCTGCCCAAGGGCATTTCCGCCGCCCAGTAACATAAGGCGCATTCGCATAGAGTCAGCAGGCCCAGTCTGATTGGAACGATGGCTTAATCGACAGCGCCCGCAGGCGATGTCGTCGATAGTTGCCGGAATCGTTGCATTTTGCGGGTTTAGTGCGCAACCGTCATCCGTAAAGTGTAGATCGCCGGATTTTGCAGTGCGGCTGATGGCCTCATCGCGGGCAAGCCTCGCTCCTACAAGGGCACGCGACCCCTGTAGGAGCAAGGCTTGCCCGCGATGGCGGTCGCCCGATCGCCACACACTCCAAGCGGTACTTGCATCTTCCCCAGCCCGCCCGCATTAATTAGCTCATGAACCTGCCCATCCCCGCCGACAGCGCCCTGACAGGCTTTCACCCCGCCGTCAGCGCCTGGTTCAGCAAGACCTTCCCGACGGTCACCGCCGCCCAGGCCCGGGCGTGGCCGTTGATTCGCCAGCGCCGCTCGACCTTGATCGCCGCACCCACCGGTTCCGGCAAAACCCTCACCGCGTTCCTCGCCGTGCTCGACGACCTGGTGCACCAGGGCCTCGCCAATCACGGTGTGCTGCCGGACGAAACCCTGGTGGTCTACGTTTCACCGCTCAAAGCGCTGTCCAACGACATCCAGATCAACCTGCAAAACCCGTTGGCCGGGATCACCGAGCAATTGCGCGTCATGGGCCTGCCCGAATTGCAGATCAACACCGCCGTGCGCACCGGCGACACGCCGCAAAAAGACCGCTCGGCCATGCGCAGGACCGCGCCGCACATTCTGGTGACCACCCCGGAATCCCTTTACGTGTTGCTCGGTTCCGACTCCGGGCGAAAAATGCTCGGCACCACGCGCACGGTGATCGTCGACGAAATCCACGCCGTCGCCGCCAGCAAACGCGGCAGCCACTTGGCCCTGAGCCTGGAGCGCTTGCAGGCCTTATGTCCCGAACCGCTGATGCGCATCGGCCTGTCCGCCACGCAAAAACCCATCGAAGCGGTCTCGCGCTTCCTCGTCGGCCGCGACCGGCCCTGCGAAATCATCGACATCGGCCACGCCCGCCCCCGGGATCTGGACATCGAAGTGCCGCCGGTTCCACTTTCGGCAGTGATGGCCAACGACGTCTGGGAACTGGTCTACGACCGCCTGGCCGCCCTCGCCCGCGAGCACCGCACCACGCTGATTTTCGTCAACACCCGACGACTGGCCGAACGCCTGAGCCGGCACTTGAGCGAACGCCTGGGCAAAGACGCCGTCGCCGCGCATCACGGCAGCCTGGCCAAAGAGTTTCGCCTCGACGCCGAACAGCGGCTCAAGCGCGGCGAACTGCAAGTGCTGATCGCCACGGCGTCCCTGGAATTGGGGATTGATATCGGCGATGTCGATCTGGTTTGCCAGATCGCCTCGCCACGCTCGATTGCCGGGTTCCTGCAACGGGTCGGCCGGTCCGGGCACCAGGTCGGCGGCACGCCCAAGGGCCGGTTGTTCGCCACCACCCGTGACGATTTGATCGAATGCGCCGCGCTGCTCGACTGCGTGCGCCGGGGCGAACTCGACACTTTGTTGATCCCGGTGGCGCCGCTGGACGTGCTGGCCCAACAGATCATCGCCGAGGTCAGTTGCCAGGAATGGCAGGAAGACGCGCTGCTGGCACTGTTTCGCCAGGCCTCGCCCTACGCCGACCTCGACGAAAAACACTATCAGGCGCTGCTGCACATGCTCGCCGAGGGTTACAACGGTCGCCAGGGCATGCGCAGCGCTTACCTGCACCGCGACGCCGTGACCCGCACCCTGCGCGGACGTCGCGGCGCCAAACTGACCGCCGTCACCAGCGGCGGGACGATCCCGGACAACGCCGATTACAGCGTCGTGCTGGAGCCCCAAGGGCTGAACATCGGCAGCGTCAACGAAGACTTCGCCGTGGAAAGCATTGCCGGGGATGTCTTCCAGCTCGGCAACACGTCCTATCGAATCCTGCGCGTTGAAACCGGCAAGGTTCGGGTCGAAGACGCCCAGGGCCAACCGCCGAGCATTCCGTTCTGGCTCGGTGAAGCGCCGGGACGCAGCGCAGAATTGTCGTTTGCCGTGGCGCGCCTGCAAGCGCAGCTTGATGAACGGCTCGGCGCCACGCCCGGCAACGTGCAACCGGCCATCGACTGGCTGACCGAGACCCTGGGCCTGAACCTCGCCAGCGCCGAGCAATTGGTCGAATACCTGGCCCGCGCGCGCCTGGTCTTGGGCGCCCTGCCGTCCCAGGACACATTGCTGATGGAGCGGTTTTTCGATGAGTCCGGCGGCACCCAACTGATCATCCATACGCCGTTCGGCAGCCGCATCAACCGCGCCTGGGGCCTGGCCCTGCGCAAGCGCTTCTGCCGCACCTTCAATTTCGAATTGCAGGCCGCCGCCAGCGAGGACGCCATCGTCCTGTCGCTGTCCACCAGCCACAGCTTTGAACTCGATGATGTCTGGCATTACCTGCACAGCAACAGCGCCGAGCACGTGCTGATTCAAGCGGTGCTCGAAGCGCCGCTGTTCGGCGTGCGCTGGCGCTGGAATGCCGGGGTGGCCCTGGCGCTGCCGCGCTATACCGGCGGGCGCAAAGTCGCGCCGCAAATCCAGCGCATGAAAAGCGAAGACCTGATCGCCAGCGTGTTCCCCGATCAAATTGCCTGCGTGGAAAACCTCGCCGGCGAACGCGAAGTGCCCGAGCACCCGCTGGTGGAACAAACCCTCGACGATTGCCTGCACGAAGCCATGGACACCGAAGGCTGGCTCGCGCTGTTGCGACGCATGGAACGTGGCGATGTCCGCTTGATCAGCCGCGACCTGCCCGCGCCTTCGCCGCTGGCCGCAGAAATTCTCAGCGCCCGGCCCTACACCTTTCTCGACGACGCACCGCTGGAGGAACGCCGCACCCAAGCGGTGCTCAACCGGCGCTGGAGCGATCCGCAGTCCACCGATGACCTAGGGGCGCTGGACGCAGAGGCGATTCAAGCGGTGCGCGAAGAAGCCTGGCCAGCGCCCACCGGCGTCGATGAAATGCACGAGGCGTTGATGAGCCTGGCGTGCATCAGCGATGCCGAAGCACGGGCGAACCCGTATTGGCTCGATTGGTTGAATGCCCTGGCCGACAGCGGTCGCGCCAGTCGTTTGCAGATCAACGCCGAACAATCGTTGTGGCTGGCGCTGGAACGGCTGACCTGCCTGCGGGCGATTTATCCACAGGCCATTTTGCTGCCTGCGCTGGAGGCGCTGCACGGTTTCGATGAAGTCTGGGACACCGATGACGCGGTGCTGGAAGTGATTCGCGCGCGGCTCAGTGGGTTTGGGCCGTTGCCGCTCAGCGCGATTGCCGAGCCGCTGGGCTTACCAACGCATCAGGTCACTCAGGCCTTGGCGCATCTGGAGCGCGAAGGGTATGTGCTGCGCGGGCAATTCAGCCCCGCCGCCGCTGTTGAAGAATGGTGCGAACGGCACCTGCTGGCGCGGATTCATCGCTACACGGTCAAGCGCCTGCGCCGGGAAATCGAGCCGGTGGCGTTGCAGGATTTCATGCGGTTTCTGTTCGACTGGCAGCATTTGACCAGCGCCACCCAAGGTCAGGGCAGCGCGGTGTTGCCTTCGATTGTCAGTCAGTTCGAAGGCTACCCCGCCGCCGCTTCGGCGTGGGACAGCGACATTCTGCCGGCGCGGCTCAAGGACTATTCGCCGAGTTGGCTGGATGACCTGTGCCGCAGCGGCAAACTGGTGTGGACGCGCCTGACCGCGCGCAACAAAAGCACCAGCACGGCGTTGCGCAGTACGCCGATTCTGTTGCTGCCGCGCAGTCAGGTCGGGTTGTGGAGCGGCTTGACCGAGCAGACGCCGGTCAGCGAACTGTCGCCCAAAACGCAAAAAGTCTTCGAGGCGCTGAGCCAGCACGGCGCGTTGTTTTTCGATGAACTGATTCATGAAGCGCACCTGCTGCGCACCGAACTGGAAATCGCCTTGCAGGAACTGGTGGGCGCCGGGCTGGTGAATGCCGACAGCTTCGCCGGCCTGCGCGCATTGATCACCCCAGCGAGCAAACGCCAGCAACGCAGCAGTCGTCGCGGGCGTGGGGCGTTTGTCGGCGGCATGGACGATGCCGGGCGCTGGGCCCTACTGCGCCGCGGGCCGCCCGCACCGGTTGTGGATGACAAACGCCCGGCACCGACGCCCGCCGACACCCTGGAACACATCGCCATGACCTTGCTGCGCCGCTACGGCGTGGTGTTCTGGCGTTTGCTGGAACGGGAGGCGGATTGGTTGCCGAGCTGGCGTGAATTGCTGCGCACGTTTCATCGGCTGGAGGCTCGCGGGGAGATTCGCGGCGGGCGGTTTGTCAGTGGTTTGGCCGGGGAACAATTTGCCCTGCCCGAAGCAATTCCCCTGCTGCGGGAAGTACGGCGCCGGCCCCATGACGGGAGTCTGGTGGCGGTGTGCGGGGTCGATCCGCTGAACCTGGCCGGGACGTTACTGCCGGGGGTGAAGGTGCCGGCGCTGGCGAGTAATCGGCTGGTGTATCGGGATGGGTTGCCGGCCGCTGCCGAGATTGCGGGCAAGCAGATTTTTTGGGTGGAGCTGGAGCCGCCGGCATCCATCGAATTGCACACCAAGCTGACTCGCCACTACCCATTGTAGGAGCGAGGCTTGCCCGCGAAAGCGATCTGTCAGTCGACATCTCTATTGCCTGTAACGGCCTCTTCGCGGGCAAGCCTCGCTCCTACGGAGGGTGGTGTTTTTATTGGGTACGCGGCTGATCCGGCAGCAACACCGGTGAATTGTCCGGCTCATCTTCTTGATGAGCCATCGGCTGCCGAGGCATCAAAACCTGCTGTGGATAAGTCTGCGCGAAGTGCACCCACGGGCTGTTATCCACAAGCTTTTTCAAACGCTGGTTAAACGCCCGGCTCACCGCGTATTGCCCGCCCGACACCGTGCGGAACTGCGCCGTCAGCACCACGCCGTTAAGGTCCATTTTGTCGACGCCAAAGACATCGAGCGGCCCTTGCAGGTTGTACTTGAGAAACGCATCGTCGCGGATCGAATCCCCGGCCTCGCGGATCAGCTCAATCGCCTTGTCCACATCAGTGTCATAGGTGAACTGCACCGAGAAAAACGCATAGGCAAACTGCCGCGATTGGTTGGTCACAGCCTTGATCTGGCCGAACGGCACCGAATGCACAAACCCCTTGCCGTCGCGCAGGCGCAGGGTGCGGATGGTCAGGCCTTCGACGGTGCCGGCGTGGCCGGAATCGAGCACCACCCAGTCGCCAATCGACAGCGTGTCTTCGATGATGATGAACAGCCCGGTGATCACGTCCTGCACCAGTTGCTGCGAACCGAAACCGATGGCTAGGCCGACCACCCCGGCACCCGCCAACAGTGGCGCGACGTTGATCCCCAGATTCGCCATCGTCGTAATCGCGCAGATCACCACCAGGATGATTTTGATCGCGTTGCGCAGCAGCGGCAGGATGGTTTTGACCCGGGTGCTCGGTTGCCGCGCCGAGCGTTTGCTGACCGGGGGTTTCAGCGCTTCCTGGATCGCCGTGTCCATCACCACCCAGAGCAGCCAGGTCACCAGGAAGATCAAGCCAATACTGCTGAGCGAATCGCTGATCGCTCGGCCAATGGAGTTCTGCTCGGCGAATTCAAACAGCGAAATGCCCCAGATCCGCCCGAGGATTTCGATGAACGCCACCGCCATGACGATCCGCAGCAACGCGTGCAACAGGCTCAGAAAGCGTTCCTTGTAAGCACTGCTGCGCTGGATTCGCTCGGCTTTTCGAGACTTGAACAGGTGCTGGAGGATCGTGCTCAGGAACACCGTGGCAATCAGCAATACCGTGGTGAACAACGCGCAGCGCAGGGCTTTTTGATTGTCTTCGCCGACGCCGATCAGGTTGATTGCCGAGACCATCACCATCAACAGGATCGGCCAGTACCAGAGCCCGGAAAAAATCCGCAGGGATTCTTGCAGCGATGGTTGTTTGAGGCGTTGGGCCAAGGGGCGATTACGGATCAGATGCGCCACCGGGCGCCTTAAACGAATCACCAGGTATCCGAAGATGATCGAGGCGAACAACCCGGTGAACACCGCGACGCTGCTGGTGATGTTGCCGCCCAGTTGCCGAGCGATCTGCGGGCTGGTCAGTGCATCGCTGAGGGCCGCGAGGAAGCCGATCAGGAACAGCCATTTCGGGCAGTAGTCGCGAATGATCTGCACCGCCGGGCGCTTGTGGCCGGTGTTGAACATGACAATCACGCACAACAACATCGAGGTGGAAAAAATGCCGCTGCTGGTGGCATAGGCAAAACACAGCGCCAGCGCCCGACCCACCGAAGCTTGCATGAAATGGCTGGCGTAAAGGGTCAGTGGCAGGCTGGCGAGGGCTGGCAGCGTGTAGGGCATCAAGTAACCGAGCAGGTCCTGGCTGCGTTGGCGGGTTCGCAGCCAACGGCCGAGGATCAGGCGCTTGGCCGCCAGACCGCCGAGCACCGTGAGCAAGGCGAAGGTGCCGAGCCAGATGCCGGACAGCATCAGGAAATCCCCGGCCACGCTCCAGCCGGACCGAGCCGAGGGCTGGTTGACCAGTTTGTCGACTTCGTCCGCCGCCCGGTCCGCCCGCAGGCGCCAGGCGTCCACCAGGTTTTCGTTGAGGTCGAGTTTGTCCTGCACGTCGTCGATGCTGGAACTGATGGCCCCGAGCAGACCACCCTGGACCAGCGGTTCAGGTTCGGCCGGCGCCTCGGCAGTGGCAGCGGGAGGGCCCGGCAGCGCGGCGGCTTCGAGTTCGCCGCTGCCCAGAATCAGCAACGCCCCCAGCAGTATCGCGGTCTTGATCTTAAACAAAACGCGGAGCTCCTTCAGCAGGGTCTGTAAGGAACTGATCGGCAAATGCCGGGCAAGTTCGGTTTTGCCCGCGAGATAACCAACACCACACTCCCACAGGGGCCGTGGTGTGCTGTCGATATTTGACTTGTGGGCAAATATCAAATGCCCATCCCTGTATTTTTCCGCACGGTCCAAACCCCGACACTGCGCTCCATCAAATAACCCACCGGAGTTGCCGTCATGCCCATTGCCTTGCTCGCGCTGACCCTCAGCGCCTTCGCCATCGGGACGACCGAGTTCGTCATCGTTGGCCTGTTACCCACCATCGGCGCCGACCTCGGGGTCAGCCTGCCGTCCGCCGGCCTGTTGGTCAGCCTCTACGCCCTGGGCGTGGCCATCGGCGCGCCGGTGTTGACCGCCCTCACCGGCAAAGTCCCGCGCAAATTGCTGCTGTTGTCGTTGATGGTGCTGTTCACCCTCGGCAACCTGCTGGCCTGGAAAGCCCCGAGCTACGAATCGCTGATCATTGCGCGGATCGTCACCGGCCTGGCCCACGGGGTGTTTTTCTCGATTGGTTCGACCATCGCCACCAGCCTGGTGCCGAAGGAAAAAGCCGCCAGCGCGATTGCGATCATGTTCACCGGCCTGACCGTGGCACTGGTCACTGGCGTGCCGTTGGGGACGTTCATCGGTCAGCATTTCGGCTGGCGTGAAACCTTCCTCGCCGTGTCGGCGCTGGGGGTGATCGCGTTTATCGGCAGCCTGATCTACGTGCCGAAAAACATTACCCACAGCAAACCCGCTTCCTTGCTGGAACAGTTGCAAGTGCTGAAACAACCGCGACTGTTGCTGGTGTACGCCATGACGGCGGTCGGTTACGGCGGTTCGTTCATTGCCTTCACTTTTCTGGCGCCGATTCTTCAGGACATCTCCGGTTTCAGCGCCAGCACCGTCAGCCTGGTGTTGCTGGTGTACGGCATCTCGGTGGCGGTCGGTAACATCTGGGGTGGCAAACTGGCGGACAAACGCGGGCCGATCAGCGCGTTGAAAATCATCTTCGCCCTGCTCGCTGCGGTGCTGTTTGTGCTGACCTTCACCGCCAGCAATCCATGGCTGGCGTTGGCTACCGTGCTGGTCTGGGGTGCGGTTGCGTTCGGCAACGTGCCGGGTTTGCAGGTGTATGTAGTGCGTCAGGCCGAGCATCACACCCCGAATGCGGTGGACGTGGCATCGGGCCTGAACATCGCGGCGTTCAACCTCGGGATCGCCGGGGGCGCGTGGGGCGGCGGGTTGATCGTCGCCAACATGGGGCTGATTCACACCGCGTGGATTGGTGGGCTGGTGGTGTTGGTGGCCCTCGCGTTGACGATGTGGAGCGGTCGCCTTGATCGCCTCGGACCGGTCTACGCCGAAAGCTCGACCCGGGTCGTCGCCGGTCACTGATTGCTTTTGTAGGAGCTGCCGCAGGCTGCGATCTTTTGATCTTGAAAGGCAAAGTCAAAAGATCGCAGCCTGCGGCAGCTCCTACAGTGCAACGCGTTGTGGGTTGACCGTCCGTAGCCCCATGGAAACTTTCTCGTTTGCCCGACAGTCATCCACAGACGGAGGGCATTTGACGGGGAACACTCATGACAGCGATTCATATCGGTATTTCTGGCTGGCGCTACGCACCGTGGCGCGGGGACTTTTACCCGAAGGGGCTGACCCAAAAGCGCGAATTGCAATTCGCCTCGCGGGCGGTCAACAGCATCGAAATCAATGGATCGTTCTACGCCCTGCAACGGCCCGAACGTTACGCCCAGTGGTACGCCGAGACCCCACCGGGCTTCGTGTTCAGCGTCAAAGCCCCGCGTTTCATCACCCACATCAGACGCCTGCGCGACATCCACACGCCCCTGGCGAACTTCTTCGCCTCAGGGGTGCTGGAACTCAAGGAAAAACTCGGCCCGATCCTTTGGCAATTCCCGCCCAGTTTCAAATTCGACGCCGAATTATTCGAGCACTTTCTCGAACAATTGCCCCGCACCACCCAACAAGCCGCCGCCCTCGCCCACCAGCACGACGCACACCTGCACGGCCACGCCAGCCTCAAGGCCTACGGAAAAAAACCGTTGCGCCATGCCGTGGAAATTCGCAACGAGAGCTTCGTTGATCCGGCCTTCACCCGTTTGCTGCGTCGGTATAACGCCGCCCTGGTGATCGCCGACACTGCCGGTAAATGGCCGCACCGCGAAGACCTCACCAGCGATTTCGTCTACCTGCGCCTGCACGGTGCCGAAGAACTCTACGCCAGCGGCTACACGCCCGAGGCGCTAAAGCGTTGGGGCGACCGGATCGAGGCGTGGTATCACGGCCAGCAACCGAGCGATGCGCATTTGATCGCGCCGCGACAAAAACCCAAAGTGCGCAAATCCCGGGAAGTCTTCTGCTACTTCGACAATGACGTCAAAGTCCGCGCGCCCTTCGACGCCCGCCGCTTGCTCGAACGTTTCCACCTCGATAAAGACCTGGCCACCCGCCCCGGCGAACCGGTTGCCGAAGGCGTGTTGTCATGAACATTCCCGAGCCGGTCGGCAGCACCGACGAGCAGCAACCGATCATCACCACGGTGCGCCGTTTCACCGTGCTGACGGTCAACACCCACAAGGGTTTTACCGCGCTGAACCGGCGCTTCATCCTGCCGGAGCTGCGCGAAGCGGTGCGCAGTGTGTCCGCCGACGTGGTGTTTTTGCAGGAGGTCCACGGCGCCCACGAGCAGCACCCGCAGCGCTACAGCAACTGGCCGACGATGCCGCAATACGAATTCCTCGCCGACACCTTGTGGCCGCAGTTCGCCTACGGCCGCAACGCGGTGTACCCGGCAGGGGATCACGGCAATGCGTTGCTGTCGAAATTCCAGATCATCCGCCACGACAACCTCGACGTGTCCATCAGCGGCCACGAAAACCGTGGCCTGCTGCATTGCGTACTGCGCCTGCCCGGTGACGGCCAGGAAGTGCATGCGATTTGCGTCCACCTCGGGCTGCACGACGCGCACCGCACCGCACAGCTGACATTGCTGGCCCAGCGCATCGATGAGTTGCCGGACGACGCCCCGGTGGTGGTCGCCGGTGACTTCAACGACTGGCGCCAGCGCGCCGACGCCGTACTCAAACCCTGTGGTTTGCGCGAAGTCTTCGCCGAACACCACGGCAAACCGGCCCGCAGTTTTCCTGCACGTTGGCCGGTGCTGCGCCTGGACCGCATCTACGTGCGCAACCTCAAGGCCAGCCGTCCGCAAGTATTGGCGGCGCGGCCCTGGTCGCACCTTTCTGACCACGCACCGTTGTCGGTGGAGATAGAACTATGAGCCTGCCGTCGATGGAAAAAACCAGCATGGAACCGATTGCCGCGCCGCCGATGGGCGAGCCCGCAGCGGTGGAGGTCGAGTACGGCTGGCACGGCAACAACCGGGTCGAGCTGCTGGAAAATGGCGAGGCGTTCTTTCCCCGAGTGTTCGAGGTGCTGCGCCAGGCCCAGACGGAAATCCTGTTGGAGACGTTCATCCTGTTCGAAGACAAAGTCGGCCATGAACTGCAACAGATCCTGATCGAAGCCGCCGAGCGCGGCGTGCGCACCACCATCAGCCTCGACGGGTTTGGCTGCGGCGAACTAAGCACCGGTTTTCTCGCCGACTTGAACAAGGCCGGCGTGCACATCCAGATGTTCGACCCGGCGCCCAAGCGCCTGGGGATTCGCACCAACTGGTTTCGGCGCTTGCACCGCAAAATCGTGGTGGTCGACGGCACGATTGCGTTCCTTGGCGGGATCAACTTTTCCGCCGACCATTTGGCCGACTTCGGCCCCGAGGCCAAGCAGGATTATTCCGTCGAAATCCAGGGCCCGGCGGTGGCGGACATTCATCACTTCGCCCTGCTGCAAAGCGGTCGCCCGGCCCGGGCCAAGTATTGGTGGCAACGCCGGCGTCAGCGTCGCTCGGAACTGGCGTTCAGCGACCATGACGGTCAGGTTCGACTGGTCTTTCGCGACAACGGCGACCATCGCACCGACATCGAAGAGGTTTACCGGCTGGCGTTGCGCAGCGCCCAGCGCCGGGTGGTGATCGCCAACGCCTACTTCTTTCCCGGTTTTCGCCTGCTGCGCGAGATCCGCAATGCCGCGCGCCGTGGCGTCGATGTGCGGCTGATTCTGCAAGGTCAGCCGGACATGCTGGTGGCCAAACTGGCGGCGCGCATGACCTATGACTACCTGCTCAAGTCCGGCGTGAAAATTCACGAATATTGCGACCGGCCGCTGCACGGCAAAGTCGCATTGGTGGATGAGGATTGGTGCACCGTCGGTTCAAGCAATCTCGACCCGCTGAGTCTGTCGATGAACCTGGAAGCCAATGTGTTGATCCGCGACCGCACCTTCAACCGTGAGCTGTTTGAGCGCCTTGAAGATTTGAGCAACAACCATTGCAAAGCCATGTCGCCGGACAAGGCCCCGCGCGGGCGGGTCTGGCACATGACGGTCGGCTTTCTGGTGTTCCACTTCCTGCGGCACTTTCCGGCCTGGGCCGGGTGGTTGCCGGCGCACAAGCCG
The DNA here is from genome assembly GCF_037049705.1 of Janthinobacterium sp. LPB2021202312-11-4. Taxonomy (NCBI): domain Bacteria; kingdom Pseudomonadati; phylum Pseudomonadota; class Betaproteobacteria; order Burkholderiales; family Oxalobacteraceae; genus Janthinobacterium; species Janthinobacterium sp. LPB2021202312-11-4. Next base: position 168,370 of record NZ_JBAGKV010000008.1, read on the forward strand.
CGCCTCAAAGCGTTCATCCATCCGGTCGGGAGTGACCCTCATGAGCCACTCTGAAGCAGTAACCCACGCTGAAACTCCAAGCAAAACCCGTTGGAGTCGCTGGAAAAAACCGCTGACGGTCCTGTTTTTCCTCGCGTTGATTGTGCTGTTCACGCTGCTGGCCCAGCGCATCGAATGGAACGAAGTGTTCGACACCCTGGCCGATTTCAAGGTGCGCACGTTGATCATCGCCTCGGGGCTGACGCTGCTGAGTTTTCTGGTGTACGCCTGCTTCGACCTGATCGGTCGCACCTACATTCGCCAGGACCTGACCTGGAAACAGATCCTGCCGGTGGGGGTCATCAGCTACGCCTTCAACCTCAACCTGAGTGCCTGGGTCGGCGGCATCGCCATGCGTTATCGGTTGTATTCGCGACTGGGGGTGAGCAAGGGCAATATCGCGAAAATCCTCGGGCTGAGCCTGGCCACCAACTGGTTTGGCTACATGGTGATTGCCGGCGCGGTGTTCAGCAGCGGTCTGGTGCGCATGCCACCGGGCTGGAAGCTGAGCAGCGATGCGTTGCAAGGGGTCGGCGTTGTGTTGCTGCTGGTGAGCGCGGGTTATCTGGCGGCGTGCCGGTTTTCCAAGCGCCGGGAATGGGCGATTCGCGGGGTGGAAATCAACCTGCCGTCGCTGCGCATGGCCGTGTTGCAACTGGCGCTCGGGGCGTTGAACTGGTCGCTGATGGCGGCGGTGATTTTCACCTTGCTGCCGGGCAAGCTCGACTATCCGCTGGTGCTGGGGGTGTTGTTGATCAGCGCGATTGCCGGGGTGATTACGCACATTCCGGCGGGGCTTGGGGTGCTGGAGGCGGTGTTCGTGGCGTTGCTGCAACATGAGGCTTCGCGGGGGAGTCTGGTGGCGGGGTTGCTGGCGTATCGGGCGATTTATTTCATCTTGCCGTTGTTGATTACGTTGGTGATGTATTTGGTGGTGGAGGCTAAGGCGAAGGCGTTGCGGATTGAGAAGAGACCCCGGGGTTAAAGGCAAGATCAAAAGATCGCAGCCTTCGGCAGCTCCTACAGGTGAACGCATTTCAATGTAGGAGCTGCCGAAGGCTGCGATCTTTTGATCTTTTAAGAAGACTGAATAATGCTCAACCGCTCCCCCACCACCATTTCCGTGATCCAGTCCACGAGGATCGAGGTGTAGGCCTGCTGCGAAACCGGGTCGCTCAAGGCGTGATCGGCGCCATCGATAATGCGGTGAGTCAGGGAGTGCGTCTGCTGGCACGCGGCGCGGTAACTCATGATCGTCGCGTGCGGCACGTAGGCATCGGTTTCCGATTCCACCAGCAACACGTCGCCGGTGAATTGCGAACAGGCGTGCAACGCGCGGTTGCTGTCGGCGCGCACCAGCGTGGCGCGATAGTCGCGCAAATCGGCCTTGTCCAAGTCGCGCTTGGGCATGTGCCAGTGATCGTCGCGGTACAGCGCCGGCACCCGCAGCGCCAGCCAGCGTACCGGGCGCAACGAGGTGAGAATCGACGCCAGGTAACCGCCATAACTGGTGCCGACCACGGCAATCGCCGAGGTATCGAGGGCCGGGTGCGCGAGTAAGCGGTCATAGGCCGCCAGCAGATCGCGCAGGTTGTCTTCGCGGGTGACTTTGGACAACGAAAGCCCGGTGCCGCCGGTGTGCCCGCGCAGGTCGAAGGTCAAACAGACACAACCCAGACCGGCGATGCCTTTGGCCCGCTCCAGATCCCGTTCCTGACTGCCGCCCCAGCCGTGCACAAACAGCACGCCCGGGACTTTCGATTTGGGGCTGAGAAAATGCCCGGTCATCTGTTCGCCGTCGATGTCGATTTCAATAGTTTCGCTTCTAGCCGTCATAGGAGTTGACCGTCACGTACTTGAGAAGAAAGTCGCCGTTTTCCGCCGGCCCGCGATACACCTCGATGGCGTCCGCCGGCAGCGGCTGATCGATGTAGGTCTCCACCGACGACACACGAATCGCGCGCATCCCCGGGTCGTTGACGAAGCTCTGCAACGCCGCGACTTCCGCGCTGCTGGCACCGCCCATGCGCCAAGACTGCTCCAGCACGCCACTGCGTTGCTGGCCATCGCTGTCCAGGCCCTGGGCGATGTCGTAATTGCGCCGGGACGCGTAAAAACCGGGATAGGCCTCGTCCGCCGCACTGTCGAACACCTGGGCTTGCCGGATGGCCAAACGCACCGCTTCGGGCAATTCCAGTTTCAGCAGATCCTCGTAGTAGCCCTGCACCACCAACAGGTTCGAACCGCCATAGACCTGCTCGCCGAGGCTGTCTTCAGTCAAGTATTGATCACCGCAGTAACTCAACACGTGTTCGCCGATAAACGTCTGGCCGACGCTGTGGGTGATGACTTGATCGAGGTCTTGTTCCAGCACCACGCCATTGCTGAACAGTTGTTCGGCGTCGGGGCGGGCGAGGATGGCGTCGAACTGATCGAGGCTGCTGATCACTTGCTGGCCGCGTCCGGCGCAGGCGTGAATAGGCTTGAGGCGGATCGGGCCGCTGTAGAGCAAGTGCTCCGCCGCTGGCCGGGCGTCGTCGAGGGAAAACACGCTGAGGCCATCGAGCACGACGCTGCGCACCCGTTCAGAAAACAGCGGCGACCAGCCTTCAGGTGCAAACGCATTGCGATTGAGCAAACCATGGGTAATGGCTTTGGTGCAGATGAAATTGTAGTCGACATAACCCCCCCACAAATCCTCCGGCCCTTTGACCCCCAGTTGCCGGGCGGCCGCCGCCCCCACCAGGGTTTGGGTCGGTAACAGGTAAAGGTCACGGTCGCGGTGGCGTTCGGGCGCGTAGCTGCCGCCGTATTTGAGCCCGAGGATCTGCGCCAGCCAACGGGCCAGTGCGCGATTGGTTTCGACTTCGTGCAGCGGGGCTTCGGGCCGCACGGAGTGGGCGACAACGAGTTTTTTGCGATGTGTTGGGGTCATGCGCCCCCCTTCAATCTGCGCTGATGAATGTAGGTTGAGGGGTGCAGAGATCAGGCCAATGAGCGCTGAAAGTAAACGGCTGTTAAATCAGTTATTTGCTCAAACGGTGATGGCGTTGAGCCTGTTTTATTCTGCACGACCGAGGTCAAGCACCCCGCGTTTTGCACGACGCCGATCCTCTTCTGTAGGAGCATAGCTTGCTCGCGATGGCGGTCTGACGGTCAGATCAATGTTGGATGTGCCGACGCTATCGCGAGCAAGCTTTGCTCCTACGGGTTAGCGGGGTTGCGCGACGGGGGGTGTCACACCAAACCGCGCCCGGTAATCACTCGGCGCCAGCCCGGTGATTTTCCTGAACGTGGCGCGAAACGCGCTCGGGTCCTGATAGCCCACGGTCCAGGCGATGTGGTCGATGGTGCCGTTGGTGAATTCAAGCATTTCCCGGGCCTTGCCGACCCGCAGGTGCTGGCAGTATTCGGTGGGTTTCAATCCGGTTGCGGCGCGGAATCGGCGCAGGAAGGTGCGTTCTTCCAGCCCTGCCCGCTCGGCCATGGCGGTCAGCGACACATCAGTCGCCCCGGTGCTTTGCAGCCAATGCTGGACCTTGAGAATCGCCCCGTCGCCATGACTGAGGATCGGCGCAAAGTTGCTGCCGCACTGGCTCGCGCTGTCGCTGTGCTCCACCACCAGAAACCGTGCGGTGCCACTGGCGATGCTCGGCCCGAGCAAGCGATCGACCATGCGCAGGCCCAGTTCGGACCAGGCCATCAGCCCGGCGGTGGTGATCAGGTCGCCGTCATCGACGATGGGCGTGTCGGCCTTGAGCTGGATCGTCGGGTAACGTTCGGCAAAGGTTTTGGCGGAGGTCCAGTGGGTGGTGGCGCTGCGACCGTCGAGCAAACCGCTTTCGGCCAGCAGGATCGAGCCCACGCACACGCCGCCCAACGTCGCGCCTTGGGCATGTTGCTGACGCAGCCACTGAATCAGCCCTTGGGGCGCCTGCCCCTCGGAGAACCCGCCAATCGACGGTGGAATCATCACCGCCACCAAGGGACTGTCCGGGCCGGGATGGCTGTCGTAGACCCGTTCGGGGGACTGATCGCCATCGGCGCGCCAATGACTGACCCGCAACAACGGCAATTGCGCCGCCTGATGCTCGGCGGCGATCCGGTTGGCCACCCCGAACAGGTCCGTCAACCCATGCACCGCCGCCATCTGCGCGCCGGGATAGATCAACACGCCCAGTTCGGCGACTGCCCTTTCTACGTCCATTGTCAGTTTTCCCCCTTCTATTGTCGGTGCGGCCAATCCTCGGCGGGCCGGCCAACGCCAATACTTCGTTACACACAACCCACTGTTCGAGGAAACACCCATGGCCAAGCAAGCGCTCATCGTAGTCGATATCCAGAACGACTACTTCCCCCAAGGCAAGTGGCCACTGGTCGGTGCCGAGGCCGCCGCCGACAACGCGGTCCGGTTGATTCAGGCGTTCCGTGAGGCCGGTGATCCGGTGGTGCACATCCGCCACGAATTCACCTCCGACGCCGCGCCCTTCTTCACCCCGGGCTCCGAAGGCGCGAAGCTGCACCCCAAAGTTCTCAACCGCGCCGACGAGCCGGTGGTGCTCAAGCATTTCGTCAACTCGTTCCGCGAAACCGAACTGGAGGCCATCCTCGATGAGCAAGGCATCGAAAACCTGGTGGTCGTCGGCAGCATGAGCCACATGTGCGTCGACGGCATCACCCGCGCCGCCGCCGACCTCGGCTACACCGTGACGGTGATCCACGACGCCTGTGCCACTCGTGACCTGGAGTTCAACGGGGTCACGGTGCCAGCGGCGCATGTCCACGCGGCGTTTATGTCGTCGCTGGGTTTCGCCTATGCCAGTGTGGTGTCTGCCGACGAATTCCTCGCCAACTGACATCGCCGAAACAACTGGATAAACAAAAAGGCCCGCAGCGATCTCGCGCTGCGGGCCTTTGTGTTTCCGTTGGTAAAAATCTCACGCGTGAGCTATTGAGAGCCACCAATAATCACTGTAGGGTTTCTCACGCGTGAGATTTCACAACGGAGTCACCAGCATGAAAAGCCGCTCTCCATCAGGTCCGCCTGCCGAGCCTGATACCGATACAGCGAGCCGCAAAGGAGAGCGCTCGAAACCGTCCGTGAAAAAACCGTCGAGCTTCTACATGAAGCAGATGCGCGCGGGCCTGGGTGCCGCCGGTTATGTGAAACACGAGACTTGGGTGCTTCCCGAAAACCGAAGCCTGCTCAAGCAGATGGAGAAACAGCTACGCCAACCGATCCTGGCTGGCTCATTCATGTCGGAGAATTACATGAGCGCAGGTAACAACTGGAACATCGACCGCCTCTTCAGCGCCCTCCAGGCCCTTGATGAAGTGGTTTCGAACGACATCACTCTGTCCCTCGTCCAGGGTTCCGAGCCGAGCATCAAGCTGGAAATGAACGACTTCGGCGGCTTGCCGATTTACATCGCGGTGGTGGGTGAGCAGATCATCGTCGACACCGTGCTGGTGGACGTCGAGTCGATCAAGGACGTACCGGCGTTCAACGATGCGGTGCTGCGCAGCCGTGAACTGTTCCCGCTGTCCTCGATCGGTATCGAGTCGATGCCCAACGGCCAGGTCGTCTACAACATGTTCGGTGCACTGAGCTCCGATTCGAGCCTGACCAACGTCGTGACCGAGGTCAAAACCCTCGTCGACAACGTGCAGCGCGCCAGCGAAGCCTTTGAACGTTTCTTCCATTAATTTTTCAGGAACAGGGAATATCCAATGACACAGTCCATCTGGAGCAAATTGTTCACCGCGCTGCGTGGCGGTGCCAACGAAGTCGGCGAATCGATCGTTGACCAACAGGCCCTGCGCATCCTCGACCAGGAAATCCGCGATGCGGACAGCGCCCTGGCCAACGCCAAGCGCGAGCTGGTCACCATCATGGCCAAGCACAAGCTGTCGGCTGATCGTGTGGCCGAGTACAACGCCAAGATCAAGGACCTGGAATCCAAGGCCATGGCCGCGATCCAGGCCAACCGCGAAGACCTGGCACTGGAAGTGGCCGAAGCCATTTCGACCCTGACCAATGAACTGGATGTCGAGCAAAAGCAGGCCACCGAATTCGGCGGTTACGCGGAGAACATGCGCAAAGACATCACCAAGGCCGAAAGCCGGATCAAAAGCCTGCGCCAGCAAGTGGACATGGCCAAGGCCCGCGAAAGCGTGCAGAAAGCCCAGGTCAGCGCTTCGATTGCCAGTGGCGGCGCCAACGGCAAGCTGGAAACTGCCGTCGGTACGTTGAACCGTTTGCAAGCCAAGCAGCAGCAACGCGCCGCTGAGCTGCAAGCCCAGGACGAACTGGCCGACGCATCGACCGGCACCGATCTGGAACGCAAACTGCGCGAGGCCGGCATTACCCCGGATACGGGCAGCGCCAATGCGATTCTGGAACGCCTGAAGCAAAAATCGGCGGAGTAACACAGCCCTGCGCTATTGCCTGGCGCAGAACCTGTGGGAGCGGGCTTGCTCGCGAAGACGGAGTGTCAGTCGACATCGATGTTGCCTGACACACCGCTTTCGCGAGCAAGCCCGCTCCCACATGGGTTGCGGTGTTTAGTTTTTTGTTGAGACGAGGTCAAGGATGGATGCCCTGAAGGGTTTCAAGACAATTGCAGGCCTGGCGATCTTCATGGTCGCGCTGCAAGTACTCAATGCGCTGACCGGCTACAGCCTTGTTGCATTTGGCCTGGTTCCGCGAACATTGCATGGCTTGGTCGGCATCCTCACTTCGCCGTTTCTGCACGCCTCCTTTGCGCACCTGAGCGCCAACCTGATTCCCTTTCTGATCCTCGGTACGCTGGTCATTGTCGACGGGCTCAACCGCTTTATCGCCGTGAGCGCAATCATCATTGGCCTGGGTGGCTTGCTGGTCTGGCTGTTCGGGTTTTCCGGCTCACACATCGGCGCCAGCGGCTGGGTGTTCGGGCTGTGGGCGTACATTCTGGCGCGCGCCTGGTTCCAGCACAGTTGGGGCAATCTGATCACCGCCGCAGTCGTCGCCCTACTGTATGGCGGCCTGGTGTTTGGCTTTCTTCCGCGTCAGGGCGTTTCCTTCGAAGGCCATATCTTCGGTGCCTTCGCCGGATTTATTGCAGCCAAGGTACTTCTCTCGACGCCCGGCAACAGGTTTAATGCCGCCCGGTAAGCGTTCAGGGTTCGGGCCTGCGCATTGCCAGGAACGAGTCATCCCACGGAGTCAGGGACGTCATGTCGATTTTTCTTTTGTTACGCGTCTACGCCTCGTCCTTCTTCCACCGTTTCGGCTGGGCGGGACTGGCGATTGCCTTGGGCGTCCACCTGAGCACGGCTTATCTGGGCCTGGTGCTTCTGGGCGAACAACACCTCACCGCCCCCGCCACGTTTACCTACTTTTACCTCACCACCACGCTGACGGTCGGTTACGGCGATCTTGCACCGCAAACCTCGGCCGGACGGGTTTTCGTGGCCACCTGGATCATGCTCGGGGGCATTGCGCTGCTGACGGCGGCCATCGGCAAAACCACCAGCAGCGTCATTGATGTTTGGAGAAAAGGCATGAAGGGCAAAGGCGATTTCACCGGCAAGACCGGCCACACGGTGCTCATCGGTTGGGCGGGCTCATCCAGCGAACGGGTCATCGAGTTGTTGCTGCAGGATGAAACCTCCAATGACAACCTGATCGTCATCTGCGATTGCGACCTTGAAGAAAACCCGATGCCGGACAAAGCAGCCTTTATCAAAGGCGAAAGCCTGTCCTCCGGCGCGCTGCTGATACGCGCCGGTGTTCCCGGTGCCGAGCGCGTGCTGGTGCGAACCCATTCCGACGACCTGACCCTGGCCACCGTGCTGGCGGTCAATCAGCTCAAACCGGTCGGGCATGTGGTCGCCCATTTCAATGAGAGCGAAATCGCCGCGCTGGCCAGTTCCTACGCGCCGAGCCTGGAATGCACCTCAAGCATGGCCATCGAGATGCTGGTGCGTGCGTCCCAGGACCCGGGCTCGTCGGTGGTCATCAACGAATTGCTCTGCGTGGGCGAAGGCGCCACCCAATACCTGATGAAGCTGCCGCAACACTATCAGGCCACCTTCGGCGACTTGTACGCGCAGCTCAAAGAACGCCACAACGCGACCCTCATCGGCTATCGCGCCCAGGGTGCTCCACAACCTTCGATCAATCCGCCCAACGCCACGCGCATTGAGGGCGGCGAACTCTTCTACATCGCCTCCACTCGCCTCAAGGACATTTCCAATGGGATGGTTTAAACAGTTGATGGGGCTTGAGGCCCCGGCCCCGAAAGCTGACTCGAAGTGGACAGCCAGCGACAGCCCCCAGGCTCTTGGCCCACTTGGCTTGGCGCAGGGCAAAGGGGTGATGTTCGACACCACCCTGAGATTGCTGCTCGACGAAAAAACCGCCGTGACCATTCCGGTGGCCTCCCAGCAGATCTGGAGCGTCGGCACGGTCGATCTCGGCCAATCGACCTGGTTGTCGCGTTATTACATGAACGACGAAGACTATTGGCTGCAAGTGCACACCACCGGCGATATTGCCGGGCAGGTCGAGTCGGTGATTCTGTTCAATTACCTGAGCTACGTGACCATCAACAGCGAAGCGGAATTGACTCGACTGGCCGGCCCTCAGAGCCTGATCGGGTTGCCGACCTACACCCACAACGGCGTCGAATACACCCGCGAGTGGGGCACCGAGAACGGCCAGACCGAGCTGGTCCCGCTAAGCGAGCGGGTGGTCAATCCTGATGAGTCCTACGCCGTTGAACACCGTTCGATGCTCTACGCCCGGGACACCGGCCTGACGGATCGGCGCGAGTTGTTGCTGTTTTCCGTGGAGGAAGACGCCGAGGGCACCATCAGCCTGAGTACTTCGCTGGGTATCTCGCTGTACACAACCGATCTGAACATTCTTTAAAAAGGAAGATTCCCATGCTTGAAGCACTCTCCATTTCTCTGAACAAGGCCGCCGTGCTGGGCTTTGTTTTGTACATCCTCGGCGCGGCCGTGCTGTTCGCGTTGTTCCAGTTCATCTACACCCGCATCACCCCGCACAAAGAGTTCGAATTGATTCGTTCGGGCAACGTAGCCGCAGCGATTGCCCTGGGCGGCGCGATCATCGGTTTTGCGATTCCGGCGAGCAACGTCATTGCCTATTCGATCAGCATTCTGGACTTCGTGGTCTGGGCGGTGATCGCCGCGTTCGTGCAACTGCTGGCATTCCTGATGACCAGCCTGGTGCTCAAAGGCACGTCCGAGCGCATCCGCAAAGGCGAAGTCGCTGCCGGCATCTACGTCGCAGCCGTGGCCATCAGCGTCGGCATGCTGAACGCCGCGTGCATGACCCCTTCCTCGAACTGATTGCGCCGGAGACTGCGATGAAACGAAGCAAGTACGTTCAGCTCTCGCTGGCCGCGTCGGTCGCCATGGCGATCTCAGGCTGCGGGCCGACGGAAAAAACCTACGAGATCCACAAGAAGTACAACTTCCAGTCGGTTCAGCAGTGCGCCGATGAAAAGCTGCCGGTCGATATCTGCTCTGACGCCTACATGAAGGCCATGGCCCAGCATCGCAGCATTGCGCCGGTGTACGACAACCAGGCCGATTGCGATGCCGACTTCGTTGCCGACTGGTGCCAACAGGATTCCGCCGGCAAGTTCATCCCCAAGCTCGGCGGTTTCGAGCTGAGTGCCGATGGCGAAGTCACGCAAGCCGAAGTGGACGCAGCCAAGGCCAAACTGCCTGCCTCGGAAGCGACGGCCGCAAATTCGGGCTCGGGCTTCTCCGGCAGCAGCCTGCTGACCGGGCTGCTGATCGGCAACATGCTGAGCAACAACCGCAACAGCTACTACTCCGAGCCGGTTTACCGCTATCGCGATGATCGTGGCAGCTACTCGAATTCAACGCTCAGCCAGCGCGTCTCGTCGGGCTCGACCTTCAACCGGTCCAACCAGGCGCGCTACGGCAGTAGCAGCAGTTACACCGACAGCATCAGCCGCAGCAAACCGGTGTCCGTTGCCTCGTCCACATCACGCGGCGGCTTCGGCAGCCAGGCCAGCGCCCGCAGTGGCTGGGGTGGATCGAGCAAGAGTTCTGGCGGTTCGAGCAGCTAAGGAAACACAGCCATGAAAAAAATCCTCTGCGCCGAACGTCATGACTGGAAAGAGACCGCCGAACATCTCGGCTTTCTGTTCCACACCATCGACGACGAGCCCTATTGGGACGAGAGCGCGTACTACCAGTTCACGCTCAAGCAGATCGAGAACGATCTGGAAGACCCGACCACCGAGCTTCACGAGATGAGCATGGACCTGGTGGCTCGCGTGGTGCAGAGCGAGCAATTGCTGGAGCGCCTGAGCATTCCCGAGCCGTTCTTCGACCTGGTGCGCACTTCATGGCTCGAAGGCCATCCGCACCTGTATGGCCGGATGGACTTCTCCTACAACGGCACCGGGCCGGCCAAGTTGCTGGAACTCAACTACGACACGCCGACCAGCCTGTATGAAGCGTCGGCGTTTCAGTGGGGCTGGCTGGAGCAATGCATCGAACGTGGCCTGCTGCCCAAGCACGCCGACCAGTTCAACAGCATCGACACCAAGCTGCATCAGGCTTTCGCCCAATTGCAGCTCAAGCAGCCGTTCTATTTCGCCTCGATGAAAGACTCGGTCGAAGACAAGGGCACCACCGACTACCTGCGCCTGATCGCGGAAAAAGTCGGCATCGAATCCCGCCACATCGACCTTGAAGACATTGGCCTGACCAGTGACGGCCGTTTCGTCGATCTGGAAGATCGCTGGATTCCGCACCTGTTCAAGCTGCACGCCTGGGAGTTCATCTTCCACGAACCGTTTGGCGCGGCGATCGCCCAGAGCGACACGCAGTTTTTCGAGCCTGCCTGGAAATCGATCATCTCCAACAAGGGCATCCTGCCGTTGCTGTGGGAGTACAACAAAGGTCACCCGAACCTGCTCGCGGCACACGTGGATAGCGATCCGAACAAAGCGGTGCCGAAGGGGTGGGTGCGCAAGCCCTACTTCTCCCGGGAAGGCGCCAACATCGAATTGCAAACCGCCGACGGCCTGACCGTAAAAGAGGACGGCCCCTACACCGACGCGCCGTTTATCCTTCAGGAGTTCGCCCCCCTACCCCGGTTTGGCGAAAGCTTCACGCTGGTGGGGTCGTGGGTGATTGGCGACCAGGCCGCCGGCATTGGCGTGCGCGAAGACAACAGCTTGATCACCAAGGATTCGAGCCGGTTTCTGCCGCACCTGATTCTCGACTGATCGATCCATCGGCCACAAAGAAGCCCGGCGCCGTGCATCGGGCTTTAGGATGAAACGGGTGTAAACCCGGCACGGAACGAGACTTACGCCTGAAAAGCCGGATAATGGCGACCAATTCGTCTAGCCCGTTATTCTGGTAATCCCCCATGGAAATCAAGGTCAATTTTCTCGACAACCTTCGACTTGAAGCCAAGTTCGATGACTTCACGGTGGTGGCCGATCAACCTATCCGCTACAAGGGCGATGGCTCGGCACCGGGCCCGTTCGATTACTTTCTCGCTTCGTCGGCGTTGTGTGCGGCGTATTTCGTGAAGTTGTACTGCGACACTCGCAGTATTCCTACCGATAACATCCGCCTGTCGCAGAACAACATTGTTGATCCGGAAAACCGCTACAACCAGATTTTCAAGATTCAGGTCGAACTGCCTGCGGACATTTCCGACAAGGATCGCCAAGGCATCCTGCGCTCCATCGACCGCTGCACCGTGAAAAAAGTGGTGCAGGCCGGGCCTGAGTTTGTGATCGAAGAAGTGGAAAACCTCGACGCCGATGCCCAGGCGTTGTTGATGCCGGCGTCCAGCTCAGCGGCGAATACGTTTATTGCCGGCAAGGACCTGCCGCTGGAGCAGACCATCGCCAACATGTCGGCGATTCTGGCTGATCTGGGCATGAAGATTGAAATCGCTTCGTGGCGCAATATCGTGCCCAACGTGTGGTCGCTGCACATCCGCGACGCGCACTCGCCGATGTGTTTCACCAATGGCAAAGGCGCGACCAAAGAAGGCGCGCTGGCGTCGGCGCTGGGCGAGTTCATCGAGCGACTCAACTGCAACTTCTTCTATAACGATCAGTTCTGGGGCGAAGACATCGCCAACGCGCCGTTCGTGCATTACCCGGACGAACGCTGGTTCAAGCCTGGCCGTAAAGATGCGCTGCCGGCGGAGATTCTCGACGAGCACTGCCTGAAGATTTACAACCGCGACGGCGAGTTGCGTGGCTCCCACCTGATCGACACCAACTCGGGCAACGAAGAACGCGGCATCTGCTCGCTGCCGTTCGTGCGCCAGTCGGACGGCGAGGTGGTGTATTTCCCGTCGAACCTGATCGAGAACCTGTTCCTGAGCAACGGCATGAGTGCCGGTAACACCTTGGCCGAAGCCCAGGTGCAGTGCTTGTCGGAGATCTTCGAGCGCGCGGTCAAACGCGAAATCATCGAAGGCGAATTCGCCCTGCCGGATGTGCCAGCCGACGTGCTGGCGAAGTACCCCGGGATATTGGCCGGGATTCAGGCGCTGGAAGAGCAAGGATTCCCCGTGCTGGTGAAGGATGCGTCCCTGGGCGGTGAATTCCCGGTGATGTGCGTCACGTTGATGAACCCGCGCACTGGCGGCGTGTTCGCCTCGTTCGGCGCGCACCCGAGCCTGGAAGTGGCGCTGGAACGCAGCCTGACTGAATTGCTGCAGGGTCGCAGCTTCGAAGGCCTCAACGACCTGCCGCAACCGACGCTTGAAGGTCATGCGGTAACCGAGCCTAACAACTTCGTCGAGCACTTTATCGACTCCAGCGGCGTGGTGTCGTGGCGCTTCTTCAGCTCCAAGTCCGATTACGAATTCGTCGAGTGGGACTTCTCCGGCCAGGGTGAAAACTCGAACGCCGAGGAAGCCGCAACCCTGTTCGGCATTCTCAAAGGCATGGGCAAAGAAGTGTACATGGCGGTCTACGAGCACATCGGCGCCAAGGCCTGCCGCATCCTGGTGCCGGACTACTCGGAAATCTATCCCGCTGACGACCTGATCTGGGACAACACCAACAAAGCGCTGTTCTTCCGCGAAGACATCCTCAACCTGCATCGCCTGGACGACAGCGAACTGCAAGCACTGGCTGAGCGGCTGGTTGAAAGTGAGCTGGACGACTACACCGACATCACCTCGTTGATCGGCATCGAATTTGATGACAACACCGCGTGGGGCCAGTTGACGATCCTGGAGTTGAAACTGCTGATTTACCTGGCCTTGCAGCAATACGAAGAGGCGAAAGAAGCAGTGGAAATGTTCCTGCAGTACAACGACAACACGGTTGAGCGCGGCTTGTTCTACCAGGCGGTCAATGTGGTGTTGGAGATGAAACTGGACGAAGACCTGGAACTGGAAGACTACGAGGCCAATTTCCGCCGGATGTTCGGCACCGAGCGCACGGACGCGGCGATCGGCTCAGTCGACGGCACTGTGCGATTCCATGGCTTGACGCCGACCAGCATGAAACTGGAAGGGCTCGACCGGCACCTGCGGTTGATCGAGAGCTACAAAAAACTGCACTCGGCACGGGCCAATGTGAGCACGTTGGCCAATTAACAGCACCCACAAAAAAGCGAAGCCCTAGGGCTTCGCTTTTTTTTGTTCAAGGTTCTGAAAAAGCTGCGGCCTAGAACGGGATATCGTCATCAAAGCTGTCGAAATCCGGAGCCGGTTGCGGCGCTGCCTGCTGTGGAGGCGGAGCCTGGCGCGACTGTTGCGGTGCCGACTGCTGCGGACGTGGAGCCTGCTGGCGTGGAGCCGGGGCGGACTGCTGATAGTTATTGCCCCCGCCTTGTTGGTCGCCCTGTTGTGGACGGCCGCCCAGCAGTTGCATGGTGCCTTGCATGTCGACCACGATTTCAGTGGTGTAACGCTTGATACCGTCTTTTTCCCACTCGCGGGTTTGCAACTTGCCTTCGATGTAGACCTGCGAACCTTTACGCAGGTATTCGCCGGCGATTTCGGCAACCTTGCCGAACATCGATACACGGTGCCACTCGGTCTTCTCGACCTTCTGACCGGTTTGCTTGTCGGTCCACTGTTCGCTGGTCGCCAGACTCAGGTTGGTCACGGCGTTACCGTTAGGCAAGTAGCGAACTTCGGGATCCTGGCCGCAAGTACCGACCAATATGACTTTGTTAACCCCACGGGCCATAACGTTCTCCTAGGCTACGCACGCTGCCTCGGCCGGGTTGTTCACCAGGCGCTCGAGGGTCGTGCGATCCAATAGTTCTGTGTCCAATTTGATGTAAATCGCCGCTTCTTCCGCGACGATTACCGCATCTGTTACCCCTACAACGGCCTTCAGGCGCTCGACCAGACCCGCTTCGCGGATCGCCTCGGCCGACAACGGCAAGCGCAGGCTCGTCACGTAGGGAGGTTCGCGCATGGTAACAGCAAAGGCCAGCCAGAGGGCAGCCAGGCCGGCGCATCCGAGGAACACAACCGACAGACCGCCATGCTGGAACAGCCAGCCGCCGAGGATGCCTCCCAGCGCCGAACCGAGGAACTGACTGGTGGAATACACCCCCATTGCCGTGCCTTTGCCGCCTGCCGGTGAAACCTTGCTGATCAGCGATGGCAATGAAGCTTCCAGCAGATTGAACGCGGTAAAGAACACCACCGTCCCGATCACCAGAGCCCGCAAGCTGTCGCCGAACTGCCAGAAGAATAGCTCAGTGAGCATCAGCGTCGCGACGGCGCCCAATAAAACTCGTTTCATTTTGCGTTTCTTCTCGCCGTAGATGATGAACGGGATCATGGCGAAGAAAGAAATCAGCAGCGCGGTCAGGTACACCCACCAGTGCTGCTCTTTAGGCAACCCGGCTTTTTCGACCAGGGCCAGGGGCAAGGCAACGAAGCTCGACATCAACATGGCGTGCAACACAAAAATGCCGAGGTCGAGGCGCAGCAGGTCCGGGTGTTTGAGCGTCGGGATCAGTGCCTGGCGCGCCACACCGGATTCGCGGTGCTGCAACGGTCCGGTGGCACGCGGCACCATGAACATCACGATGACGATGCCGAACAGCGCCATGCCGCCGGTGGCGAGGAATAATCCAGACAGGCCGAAGGCACGGGTCAGCAGAGGCCCGACCACCATGGCGACGGCGAACGACAGACCAATGGTCATACCGATCATGGCCATGGCCTTGGTCCGATGCTGTTCCCGGGTCAGGTCAGACAGCAAGGCCATCACGGCGGCGGAAATCGCCCCGGCACCTTGCAGGACCCGTCCGGCGATCACGCCCCAGATCGAATCGGCATTGGCCGCCAGCAGGCTGCCGAGGGCAAAAACGATCAGCCCCAGATAAATCACCGGGCGCCGGCCGATACGGTCGGAAATGAAACCGAACGGAATCTGGAAAATCGCCTGGGTCAGGCCGTAAGCGCCAATCGCCAGCCCGATAAGGGCCGGGGTCGCTCCCGCCAGATCCATCCCATAGGTCGCCAATACCGGCAACACCATGAACATGCCAAGCATACGGAAGGCGAACACCAGGGCCAGACCGCTTGCTGCGCGGGTCTCGCTGCCACTCATGCGTTCGCTGTGGGGATCGTGCATGGAAAAACCTCATGTGAACCGGCGGCGATTCTACCAGTCCCATCGATTGACGGGGTACATCGCGACGCTTTGACGCGCACAGATGACGCAGTCTTCATGTAAGCCTGTGCAACCCGCATTTGATAGTGTGCATCCATCCAGTATTTGGCCGTATACTCCTACGTTTTCGACGCCCGCCGAGCGAGGCCACTTTGGACAAGATCCTGATTCGTGGGGCCCGAACCCACAACCTGAAAAACATCGACCTGACCCTGCCACGGGACAAGCTGATCGTTATCACCGGCCTGTCCGGCTCCGGCAAGTCGTCCCTGGCTTTCGACACCTTGTACGCCGAAGGTCAGCGCCGCTACGTCGAGTCCTTGTCGGCCTATGCCCGGCAGTTCCTGTCGATGATGGAAAAGCCTGACGTCGACACCATTGAAGGCCTGTCGCCTGCCATCTCCATCGAACAGAAGTCGACCTCCCACAACCCGCGTTCGACCGTCGGCACCATCACCGAAATCTACGACTACCTGCGCCTGCTCTACGCCCGCGTCGGTATTCCGCGCTGCCCGGATCACGATATTCCGCTGGAGGCCCAGACCGTCAGCCAGATGGTCGACCTGGTCCTCGCGCAACCGGAGGGCAGCAAATTGATGTTGCTGGCGCCGGTGATTCGCGAGCGTAAAGGCGAGCATCTGTCAGTCTTCGAAGAACTGCGCGCCCAGGGTTTTGTGCGTGCTCGGGTCAACGGTCGGCTCTGCGAGCTGGACGAGTTGCCGAAGCTGGATAAACAGAAGAAGCATTCGATTGATGTGGTGGTCGACCGCTTCAAGGTCCGCGCCGATCTGCAACAGCGCCTGGCCGAATCCTTCGAGACCGCGCTGAAACTGGCGGACGGTATCGCGCTGGTCGCGCCGATGGACGACGAGCCGGGGGAAGAGATGATCTTCTCCGCGCGCTTCGCCTGCCCGATCTGTGGCCACGCGATCAGCGAGCTGGAACCCAAGCTGTTCTCCTTCAACAACCCGGCCGGCGCCTGCCCGACGTGCGATGGCCTGGGCGTTAAGCAGTTCTTCGACATCAAGCGATTGGTAAACGGTGAACTGACCCTGGCCGAAGGCGCGATTCGCGGCTGGGACCGGCGCAACGTCTATTACTTCCAGATGCTCGGGTCGCTGGCCTCGCACTACAAGTTCAGCCTGGAAGTGCCGTTCAACGACCTGCCCGCCGATCAGCAGAAATTCATCCTGCACGGCAGTGGTTCGCAGAACGTCGACTTCAAATACCTGAACGACCGTGGCGACATCGTCAAACGTTCGCACCCGTTCGAAGGCATCGTGCCGAACCTGGAACGCCGCTACCGCGAAACCGAGTCCGCCTCGGTGCGCGAAGAGCTGGCCAAGTTCCTCAGCACCCAGCCTTGCCCGGATTGCCGTGGCACGCGTCTGCGTCGCGAGGCGCGGCACGTCTGGGTGGGCGAGAAGACCTTGCCGGCGGTGACCAATCTGCCGATTGGTGATGCGTGCGAGTATTTCGGCCTGCTGAAACTCACTGGCCGTCGCGGCGAAATTGCCGACAAGATTCTCAAGGAAATCCGTGAGCGTCTGCAGTTCCTGGTTAACGTCGGCCTCGACTATTTGTCGCTGGATCGCAGTGCGGACACGCTGTCCGGCGGTGAGGCCCAGCGTATTCGTCTGGCCAGCCAGATTGGCGCCGGTTTGGTCGGGGTTCTGTACATCCTCGACGAACCGTCGATTGGCCTGCACCAACGGGACAACGATCGCTTGCTCGGCACCCTCAAGCACCTGCGCGACATCGGTAACACGGTGATTGTGGTCGAGCACGACGAAGATGCGATTCGTCTGGCGGATTACGTGGTGGATATCGGCCCAGGCGCCGGTGTGCACGGCGGGCATATCGTTGCCGAAGGGACGCCTGCCGAAGTCATGGCGCACCCGGATTCGCTGACCGGCAAGTATTTGTCGGGCCGCGTGAAGATTGCCGTGCCGGCCAAACGCACACCGCGTAACAAAAAAATGACCCTGTCGCTCAAGGGTGCGCGCGGCAACAACTTGCGTAATGTCGATCTGGAAATCCCACTGGGTCTGCTGACCTGCGTGACCGGTGTATCCGGTTCGGGCAAGTCGACGTTGATCAACAACACGCTGTTCCCCCTGAGCGCCACGGCACTCAACGGCGCCACCACCCTTGAAGCTGCCGCTCACGACAGCATCAAGGGCCTGGAGCATCTGGACAAGGTTGTGGACATCGACCAGAGCCCGATCGGTCGCACGCCACGCTCCAACCCGGCGACCTACACCGGGCTGTTCACACCGATTCGCGAACTGTTCGCCGGCGTACCGGAGTCCCGTTCCCGTGGTTATGGCCCGGGGCGTTTCTCCTTCAACGTGAAGGGCGGACGTTGCGAAGCCTGTCAGGGCGATGGTTTGATCAAGGTGGAAATGCACTTCCTGCCGGACATCTATGTCCCGTGCGACGTCTGCAAGAGCAAGCGCTACAACCGCGAAACCCTGGAGATCAAGTACAAGGGCAAGAACATCCACGAAACCCTTGAGATGACCATCGAGGAAGCACGGGTGTTCTTCGATGCGGTGCCAGCCCTGGCGCGCAAGCTCCAGACGCTGATGGACGTCGGCCTGTCGTATATCAAGCTTGGTCAATCCGCGACGACACTGTCCGGCGGTGAAGCCCAGCGGGTGAAATTGTCCCGTGAGCTGTCCAAGCGCGACACCGGCAAGACCCTGTACATCCTCGATGAGCCGACCACCGGCCTGCACTTCGCGGATATCCAGCAATTACTCGACGTGCTGCATCGCCTGCGCGATCACGGCAATACCGTGGTGGTGATCGAGCACAACCTGGACGTGATCAAGACTGCCGACTGGTTGGTGGATCTGGGGCCGGAAGGCGGTTCCAAAGGTGGGCAGATCATTGCCGTTGGTACGCCGGAAGAAGTGTCCGAGATGAAGCAGTCACACACTGGCTTCTACCTCAAGCCATTGCTGGCTCGCGACAAGGCCTGATTCAGGCCCATGAAAAAGCCCCTGGCACTTTGTCGGTGACAGGGGCTTTTTTGTGTCCGGGCGGTTTTTATCCGGGATATCAGAACTGCGATTGCAGGTAATTCTCCAGACCGATCAACTTGATCAGGCCCAACTGCTTCTCCAGCCAGTAGGTGTGATCTTCTTCGGTGTCATTCAGCTGAATGCGCAGCATCTCGCGGCTAACGTAGTCGTTGTGCTGCTCGCAGAGTTCGATGCCCTTGCAGAGTGCGGCGCGGACTTTGTATTCCAGTCGCAGATCGGCAGCGAGCATATCCGGTACCGTGGTGCCGACATCCAGGTCATCGGGACGCATACGGGGCGTGCCTTCGAGCATCAGAATGCGACGCATCAGGGCGTCAGCGTGCTGCGCCTCTTCTTCCATTTCGTGGTTGATACGTTCGTAGAGCTCGGTGAAACCCCAGTCCTCGTACATCCGCGAATGGATGAAATATTGATCACGCGCCGCCAGCTCGCCGGTCAGCAACGTGTTGAGGTAATCGATTACGTCTGGGTGGCCTTGCATCGCCCTACATCTCCCTGCTTGAAAGCCTGTAGTTTGAACCAACCCGACCGTTTGGTCACTTCGTTTGCGCGATAAAAGCGAAGATATTCTGAGAAAAGTGGTTTAAATAACGCAAAAACCGCCCAAATGAGGGCGGTTCTGCTTCTCGTTTAGACTTCGTTAAGCTGTACGCCCAACGCCTTTGCGATTGCTTCTCCGTACGCCGGGTCAGCCTTGTAGAAATGCTGCAACTGACGATCAACCACGTCGCCGGAAACGCCACCCATCGCGCCGGCAATGTTGTTGACCAGCAGGGTTCTCTGCTCGTCACTCATCAAACGGAACAGCGCACCGGCGTGGCTGTAGTAATCGGTATCTTCGCGATGATCGTAACGATCAGCCGCACCACTCAAGGCCAATGCAGGTTCGGCATAACGCGGCGCCTGCTTCGGCGACTCGATGTAGCTGTTCGGCTCATAGTTCGGCGCTGCGCCACCATTGCTGCCAAATGCCATGGAACCGTCACGCTGGTAGGTGTTGACCGGGTTGCGTGGAGCGTTCACTGGCAGTTGCTGGTGGTTGGTGCCGACACGGTAGCGGTGGGCATCCGCGTAAGCGAACACACGACCTTGCAGCATGCGGTCCGGCGACAGACCAACGCCCGGGACCATGTTGCTCGGACCGAACGCCGCTTGCTCGACTTCAGCGAAGTAGTTCTGCGGATTGCGATTGAGCTCCAATTCGCCGACTTCGATCAGCGGGAATTCTTTCTGCGACCAGGTTTTGGTCACATCGAACGGATTCTCGTAGTGCGCCGCAGCCTGGGCCTCGGTCATGATCTGAATGCACACACGCCATTTCGGGAAATCACCGCGCTCGATCGCACCGAACAAATCGCGTTGGGCGTAATCCGGATCAGTACCGGCCAAGCGTGCAGCCTCTGCTGGCGCGAGGTTTTTGATCCCTTGCTTTGTCTTGTAGTGCCATTTCACCCAATGACGTTCGCCTGCAGCGTTGATCAGGCTGTAGGTGTGGCTGCCGAAGCCGTGCATGTGACGGTAGCCATCAGGGATGCCGCGATCCGAAAACAGGATGGTGACCTGGTGCAGCGCCTCTGGCGAGTGCGACCAGAAGTCCCACATCATCTGCGCGCTTTTCAGGTTGCTTTGCGGCAGACGCTTTTGGGTGTGAATAAAGTCAGGGAATTTCAGCGGATCACGGATGAAGAACACAGGCGTGTTGTTGCCGACGATGTCCCAGTTGCCTTCTTCGGTATAGAACTTCAGGGCGAAACCACGTGGATCACGCTCGGTATCCGCCGAACCACGCTCACCGCCCACGGTGGAAAACCGCAGGAAGGTTGGCGTTTGCTTGCCGACTGCTTCGAACAGCTTGGCGCTGGTGTACTCGGTGATGTCACGGGTAACGGTGAACGTACCGTAAGCGCCCGAACCTTTGGCGTGTACACGGCGCTCAGGAATGTTTTCACGGTTGAAATGGGCAAGCTTCTCGATCAGGTGAAAATCGTCGAGGAGCAGCGGGCCACGGGGGCCGGCGGAGCGAGAATTCTGGTTGTCGGCGACAGGAGCGCCACTGGCGGTCGTAAGCGTTTTGTTTTGGCTCATGCGATCTTCTTCCTCTGTCAGTTTTGGAACTGCCGGCTAATCGGCTTGGGACGGAGTATTGACCATTGATCAGGAAGGCTACAAATTCATTAATTCGTGGCGATCAATAGAAAAATACTACCAATGAATCCCGTTCGCATCATGACGGAGTGAACCGCAAGGAAACTTGTATAAACCGCGCGTTTCTTACAGGCACAAAAAACCGGGCACTAGGCCCGGTTCTTCGTTTCAGACTGACGTCTTACTCAGCGGATACAGCTTCACCGCCAACTGGACGATCAACCAACTCGACGTACGCCATAGGCGCGTTGTCGCCAGTGCGGAAGCCGCACTTGAGGATGCGCAGGTAGCCACCCTCACGGGTAGCGTAACGCTTGCCCAGGTCGTTGAAGAGCTTACCAACGATAGCTTTCGAACGAGTACGGTCGAAAGCCAGACGGCGGTTAGCCAGGCTGTCTGTCTTGGCCAAAGTGATCAGCGGCTCAGCAACGCGACGCAGTTCTTTAGCTTTCGGCAGTGTAGTTTTGATCAGCTCGTGCTCGAACAGCGACACTGCCATGTTTTGAAACATGGCCTTGCGGTGCGAGCTAGTGCGGCTCAGGTGACGACCACTTTTACGATGACGCATGGTTCATTCCTTACCAAACACAACGTTCGGTGATTACGACGATCAGGCAGTCGCCTTGTCGTCCTTCTTAAGACTTGCAGGCGGCCAGTTGTCGAGGCGCATGCCGAGGGACAGACCGCGGGAGGCCAGAACGTCCTTGATTTCAGTCAAGGATTTCTTGCCAAGGTTCGGAGTCTTCAACAGCTCTACTTCGGTGCGCTGGATCAGGTCACCGATGTAGTAGATGTTTTCCGCCTTAAGGCAGTTAGCCGAACGTACAGTCAGTTCCAGATCGTCAACCGGGCGAAGCAGGATCGGATCGATCTCGTCTTCCTGCTCGACAACCACTGGCTCACTGTCACCTTTGAGGTCCACGAACGCAGCCAACTGCTGTTGCAGGATGGTTGCAGCGCGACGGATAGCCTCTTCAGGGTCCAGAGTACCGTTGGTTTCCAGATCAATAACCAGCTTGTCCAGGTTAGTACGCTGCTCGACACGGGCGTTTTCCACCACGTATGCGATACGGCGAACCGGGCTGAACGAAGAGTCAAGCTGCAAGCGACCGATGCTGCGGCTTTCGTCTTCATCGCTCTGACGCGAGTCTGCCGGTTCATAACCACGACCACGAGCTACGGTGAGCTTCATGTTCAGGGCGCCGTTAGACGCCAGGTTAGCGATTACGTGATCGGGGTTAACGATCTCGACATCATGATCCAGCTGAATATCGGCAGCGGTAACCACCCCCGAACCCTTCTTCGACAAGGTCAGCGTAACTTCGTCACGGCCGTGCAGCTTGATAGCCAGACCTTTAAGGTTCAACAGGATTTCAATTACGTCTTCCTGTACACCTTCGATGGCGCTGTACTCGTGGAGCACACCGTCAATCTCGGCCTCGACTACTGCACAGCCGGGCATTGAGGACAACAGGATGCGTCGCAGCGCGTTGCCCAGGGTGTGGCCGAAACCACGCTCGAGAGGCTCGAGAGTGATCTTGGCGCGGGTTGGACTGACAACCTGCACATCAATATGGCGGGGTGTCAGGAACTCATTTACCGAAATCTGCATGGATGCACCTATTTTCTAGCCCTTACTTGGAGTAGAGCTCGACAATCAGGCTTTCGTTGATGTCGGCGGACAGATCACTGCGAGCAGGAACGTTCTTGAAAACGCCCGACTTCTTCTCAGTGTCTACTTCTACCCATTCTACGCGGCCACGCTGGGCACACAGATCGAGAGCTTGGACAATGCGAAGTTGGTTCTTTGCTTTCTCGCGAATCGCGACCACGTCACCAGCACGAACCTGGTACGACGGCACGTTTACGGTCTGACCGTTAACGCTTACGGATTTGTGCGATACCAGCTGACGGGATTCGGCACGAGTAGAGCCAAAACCCATACGGTATACAACGTTGTCCAGACGGCATTCGAGCAGCTGCAGCAGGTTTTCACCAGTTGCGCCTTTCTTGCCAGCAGCTTCTTTGTAGTAGCCGCTGAATTGACGCTCGAGAACGCCGTAGATACGACGGACCTTCTGCTTTTCACGCAGTTGGGTGCCGTAATCGGACTGGCGACCGCGGCGTTGGCCGTGGATACCAGGTGCTGCTTCAATGTTGCACTTCGATTCGATCGCGCGCACGCCGCTCTTCAGAAAGAGATCGGTGCCTTCACGACGAGCGAGTTTGCATTTTGGACCAATGTAACGAGCCATTCTTTACAATCTCCTGGATTACACGCGGCGCTTCTTCGGCGGACGGCACCCGTTGTGCGGGATTGGCGTCACGTCGGTGATGCTGGCGATCTTGTAGCCACAGCCGTTCAAAGCGCGGACTGCGGATTCACGACCTGGGCCTGGACCTTTGACGTTAACGTCGAGGTTTTTCAGACCGTATTCCAGCGCAGCTTGACCAGCACGTTCAGCAGCTACTTGAGCAGCAAACGGGGTGGACTTGCGGGAACCGCGGAAACCCGAACCACCGGAGGTAGCCCAGGAAAGAGCGTTGCCTTGACGGTCGGTGATGGTCACGATTGTGTTGTTAAAAGACGCGTGGATGTGGGCGATGCCATCAACCACTGTCTTTTTGACTTTTTTACGAGGACGAGCAGCAGGTTTAGCCATGATTAATTTCCTGTCGATTCGCTGGGGCGATTACTTGCGGATCGGCTTACGCGGACCTTTACGGGTACGCGCGTTAGTCTTGGTACGCTGACCGCGCACTGGAAGACCACGACGATGACGCAGACCGCGATAGCAACCGAGGTCCATCAAACGCTTGATTTTCATGTTGATTTCGCGACGCAGGTCACCTTCAGTGGTGAACTTCGCCACTTCGCCACGCAGCTGTTCAATCTGCTCGTCGCTCAGATCTTTGATCTTTGCGGCTGGGTTTACCCCAGTCACTGCACAGATCTTCTGTGCAGTAGTGCGACCAACACCATAGATGTAGGTCAGCGAGATAACAGTATGCTTGTTATCTGGAATGTTAACGCCTGCAATACGGGCCATTCAGTGGGACTCCAATTGACAGCTACCTACGCCCCGGAAGCCAAGAAATAGGGCGCGAGATAATATCGCTGTAATAACAAATAATCAACCCGGTAGCGCACTAGCTACCGGGCTTGAAGCACAATCACACTCAGCCTTGGCGCTGTTTGTGACGCGGTTCCGCGCTGCAAATTACTCGAACAACACCTTCGCGGCGAATAATTTTGCAGTTACGGCACAGCTTTTTCACCGATGCACGAACTTTCATCACCAACTCCTCGAACCTTATGGGTACTCAGCGCAACATGCCGCTGCCGTAACCCTTCAGGTTGGCTTTCTTCATCAGGGATTCGTACTGGTGCGAAACGAGGTGCGATTGTACTTGGGACATGAAGTCCATCACAACCACGACGACGATCAGCAACGAGGTCCCGCCAAGGTAGAACGGTACGTTTGCTGCAACCACCAGGAACTGGGGCAGCAAGCACACGGCCGTCATGTAAAGAGCACCGAACATGGTCAAACGAGTCAGCACGCCATCAATGTAGCGCGCAGACTGCTCACCTGGACGGATACCCGGAATAAAGGCACCGGACTTCTTCAGGTTTTCCGCTACGTCTTTCGGATTGAACATCAACGCCGTATAGAAGAAGCAGAAGAAAATAATCCCTGCACTAAACAGCAGAATATTCAACGGCTGACCAGGAGCGATCGACTGCGAGATGTCCTGCAACCAGCCCATACCTTCAGACTGACCGAACCAGGCACCCAACGAAGCTGGGAACAGCAAAATGCTGCTCGCGAAAATAGCCGGAATAACACCGGCCATATTCACCTTCAGCGGCAAGTGGCTAGTCTGCGCAGCGAAGACCTTGCGGCCCTGCTGACGCTTGGCGTAGTGAACAGCAATACGACGCTGACCACGCTCAATGAACACCACGAAACCGATAATCGCTACTGCCAGCAAACCGATGGCAACCAGGGCGAAGATGTTGATATCACCCTGACGTGCAGACTCGAAAGACTGCCCGATCGCTCTCGGAAGACCGGCGACGATACCCGAAAAAATCAACATCGAGATACCGTTGCCAACACCACGCTCAGTAATCTGCTCACCCAGCCACATCATGAACATCGCACCAGCCACAAAAGTGGATACCGCGACGAAATGGAAGCCAAAGTCACCAGTGAACGCAACGCCCTGCCCCGCCAAACCAATGGACATACCAATAGCCTGAACGAGAGCGAGGACGACGGTGCCGTAGCGGGTGTACTGGCTGATCTTGCGACGGCCAGCTTCACCTTCCTTCTTCAACTGCTCCAGCTGCGGGCTGACGGCGGTCATCAGTTGCATGATGATCGATGCCGAAATGTACGGCATGATCCCCAGTGCAAAGATGCTCATCCGTTCCAGCGCGCCGCCGGAAAACATGTTGAACAAGCTAAGAATGGTCCCCTCATTCTGTCGAAACAGGTCCGCGAGTCGGTCCGGGTTGATACCTGGAACCGGGATGTGTGCGCCTATTCGGTAGACGATAATCGCCAGGAACAGAAAACGCAGACGAGCCCAGAGTTCAGACATACCGCCTTTGCCGAGCGCAGAGAGAGCACCTTGCTTAGCCATTTATTCCTCGAACTTGCCGCCAGCTGCTTCGATAGCCGCACGCGCACCTTTGGTGGCGCCGATTCCCTTTCCGATGGTGACAGCGCGAGTAACTTCGCCGGACAGCATGATTTTCACACGCTGTACGTTGACGTTAATCACGTTGGCATCTTTCAGGGACTGCACGGTGACGATGTCGCCTTCCACTTTGGCCAGCTCGGACAGACGCACTTCTGCGCGATCCATGGCTTTCAGGGAAACGAAACCGAATTTCGGCAGGCGACGATGCAGCGGCTGTTGACCGCCTTCAAAGCCTGGAGCAATGGTGCCACCGGAGCGGGAGGACTGACCTTTGTGGCCACGGCCACCGGTCTTGCCCAAACCACTACCGATACCACGGCCCGGACGATGCTTTTCGCGACGGGAACCCGGCGCTGGACTCAGATCATTGAGTTTCATCGATTAACCCTCGACACGCAGCATGTAGTAAGCCTTGTTGATCATCCCGCGATTCTCGGGAGTATCAAGTACTTCTACAGTGTGACCGATGCGACGCAGACCCAGACCCTTAACGCACAGTTTGTGGTTAGGGATGCGGCCGGTCATGCTTTTGATCAGCGTAACTTTAACGGTAGCCATGATCAGAAGATCTCCTTGACGCTTTTGCCACGCTTGGCGGCAATGGATTCAGGAGATTGCATAGCTTTCAAACCTTTGAAAGTGGCGTGAACCACGTTTACCGGGTTAGTCGAGCCGTAGCACTTGGCCAGAACGTTCTGAACGCCAGCAACTTCGAGGACAGCACGCATAGCGCCGCCAGCGATGATACCGGTACCTTCAGAAGCAGGCTGCATGTACACCTTCGAAGCGCCGTGACCGGACTTCATTGCGTACTGCAGAGTGGTGCCGTTCAGATC
Source organism: Janthinobacterium sp. LPB2021202312-11-4 (assembly GCF_037049705.1). Taxonomy (NCBI): domain Bacteria; kingdom Pseudomonadati; phylum Pseudomonadota; class Betaproteobacteria; order Burkholderiales; family Oxalobacteraceae; genus Janthinobacterium; species Janthinobacterium sp. LPB2021202312-11-4. The sequence continues at coordinate 194,830 of NZ_JBAGKV010000008.1, forward strand.
AACTTGGATCATGTTGCGACGAGCTGCTTCCATTGCCTTCTGGATCGCGGCAGGCACTTCACGTGACTTGCCACGGCCGAAGCCAACACGCCCTTTACCATCACCAACCACGGTCAACGCGGTGAAAGTGAAGATACGGCCGCCTTTTACGGTTTTGGCTACGCGGTTAACTTGAACCAGCTTCTCAATGTAGCCTTCGTCGCGCTTTTGGTCGTTATTTGACATAACTTAGAACTCCAGCCCAGCTTCACGAGCAGCATCAGCCAGCGCCTTGACGCGGCCGTGGTACTTGAAGCCAGAGCGGTCGAAAGCCACCTGCGAGACGCCAGCGGCTTTTGCACGCGTAGCGACCAGCTGGCCAACCTTAGTGGCCGCGTCGATGTTGCCAGTGGCGCCATCACGCAGTTCTTTATCCAAAGTCGAGGCAGATGCCAGGACTTTGTTGCCGTCGGCCGAAATGACCTGGGCGTAGATGTGCTGCGACGAGCGGAACACGCAGAGACGCACGACTTCGAGTTCGTGCATTTTCAGGCGTGCTTTGCGAGCGCGACGCAGTCGAGTAACTTTTTTGTCGGTCATTTGCTATGCCCTACTTCTTCTTGGCTTCTTTACGACGGACGACTTCGTCCGCGTAGCGCACACCTTTGCCTTTGTACGGCTCTGGTGGACGGAAGTCGCGGATCTCGGCGGCCACTTGACCTACCAGCTGCTTATCGATGCCCTTGATCAGGATATCGGTCTGGCTAGGAGTCTCAGCGGTGATGCCTTCCGGCAGTTCATAATCCACTGGGTGCGAGAAGCCAAGAGCCAGGTTCAGCACTGTGCCTTTTGCTTGCGCTTTGTAACCAACACCGACCAGCTGGAGCTTGCGCTCGAAGCCTTGGCTTACGCCTTGGACCATGTTGTTTACCAACGCACGAGTGGTACCAGCCATTGCGCGAGTTTGTTGATCGCCATTGCGAGCAGCGAAACGCAGCTCACCAGCTTCTTCAACGATCTCAACGGACGAATGGATGTTCAGTTCGAGAGTGCCCTTGGCACCCTTCACCGAAAGCTGTTGGCCTGCGAATTTTACTTCGACACCGGCTGGCAGCTTAACGGGGTTCTTAGCGACGCGTGACATGCTTATCCCCCCTTAGAACACAGTGCAAAGAACTTCGCCGCCGACACCGGCAGCGCGCGCAGCACGATCCGTCATCACACCTTTGTTGGTGGAGACGATAGACACACCGAGACCGCCACGAACTTTTGGCAGATCATCGACGGACTTGTACTGACGCAGGCCTGGACGGCTAACGCGCTTCACTTCTTCGATGACCGGACGGCCTTCGAAGTACTTCAGCTCGATGGACAGCAGTGGTTTGATTTCGCTGCTGATCTGATAACCCGCAATGTAACCTTCGTCCTTCAGGACTTTGGCAACAGCTACCTTCAAAGTAGAAGATGGCATGCTTACGACGGACTTTTCAGCCATCTGGGCATTACGGATTCGAGTTAGCATGTCCGCTAACGGGTCCTGCATACTCATGGGCTAGACGCTCCTAATACAAAAAAATTAGCCTTGCGGCTACTACTTGTCGCCGAGCTCATCCATGCGAAAAAAGCACGGGCTCAGGCGAGCCGGGTATTCTAGACACATCCCACAAATGAATCAAGCCCCAAAAGGGGCTTGATTCAAGTTCAAGGTCACCGATGGTCAGGATCTCGCGATCCCGAGCACCGAGACTTTGATAGTGCTTACCAGCTGGCTTTAACCAGACCAGGTACGTCACCACGCATTGCAGCTTCACGCAGTTTGTTACGGCCGAGGCCGAACTTGCGGTAAACGCCGTGTGGACGACCGGTCAGGCGGCAGCGGTTACGCATGCGCGAAGCGCTTGCGTCACGTGGCTGCTTCTGCAGAGCTACTGTAGCTTCCCAACGTGCTTCTGGACTTGCGTTCAGATCAACGATGATAGCTTTCAGTGCTGCACGCTTTTTGGCGTACTTGGCAACCGTGAGCTGACGTTTCAGCTCGCGGTTTTTCATGCTCATCTTGGCCATTTTCCTACTCCAATCAGTTGCGGAACGGGAATTTGAAAGCACGCAGCAGCGCGCGACCTTCATCATCGTTCTTGGCAGTGGTGGTCAGGGTAATGTCCAGACCGCGGAGAGCATCGATCTTGTCGTAGTCGATTTCCGGGAAGATGATCTGCTCTTTAACGCCCATGCTGTAGTTACCACGACCATCGAAGGACTTGGCATTCAGGCCGCGGAAGTCGCGAACCCGAGGCAGGGAGATCGACAGCAGACGATCCAGGAATTCATACATACGCTCACGGCGCAGAGTTACTTTGACGCCGATCGGCCAACCTTCACGGACTTTAAAGCCAGCGATGGATTTCCGAGCGTAAGTCACAACAACTTTCTGACCGGTGATCTTTTCCAGGTCGGCAACAGCGTGCTCGATGACTTTTTTGTCACCGACTGCTTCGCCCAGACCCATGTTCAGGGTGATCTTTGTAACGCGTGGAACTTCCATCACGTTCGAAAGCTTAAGTTCTTCCTTAAGCTTCGGTGCGATTTCCTTCCAGTAAATCTCTTTTAGTCGTGCCATGGTCTTCTACCTAGCAGTGTTCAAGCATCAACCGCTTTTTGGGTCGACTTGAAGACACGAATTTTCTTGCCGTCTTCTACTTTGAAACCAACGCGGTCAGCCTTGTTGGTTTCGCCGTTGAAAATGGCGACGTTAGAAGCGTCCAGTGGAGCTTCTTTTTCGACGATACCGCCTTGTACGCCCGACATCGGGTTAGGCTTGGTATGACGCTTAACCAGGTTCAGACCACCAATAACCAGACGGTTATTAGCGAGAACCTTAAGCACCTTACCGCGCTTACCTTTGTCTTTGCCGGCGATCACGATGATCTCGTCGTCACGACGAATCTTTTGCATGTCGGATCTCCTTACAGCACTTCTGGGGCGAGCGAGACGATCTTCATGAACTTCTCAGTACGAAGTTCACGGGTCACTGGCCCAAAGATACGGGTGCCGATCGGCTCTTGCTTGTTGTTCAGAAGAACAGCAGCGTTGCCATCAAAGCGGATAATGGAGCCATCAGCACGACGTACGCCGTGACGAGTGCGGACTACAACAGCAGTCATCACTTGGCCTTTTTTCACTTTACCGCGAGGAATTGCTTCCTTCACGGTAACTTTGATGATGTCACCGATACCAGCGTAACGACGATGGGAGCCACCCAGCACCTTGATGCACATAACGCGGCGAGCGCCGCTGTTATCGGCCACATCGAGCATGGATTGAGTCTGAATCATATAATTTCTCCGACCCCTAGTCCTTAGACTTCCACAGCGCGTTCGAGAACATCAACCAATGCCCAAGACTTGGTCTTGGCCAACGGACGAGTTTCACGAATAGTGACTTTGTCGCCGATGTGGCACTGATTGGTTTCGTCGTGCGCGTGCAGCTTAGTCGAACGCTTAACGTATTTACCGTAGATCGGGTGCTTAACGCGACGCTCGATCAGAACGGTGATGGTCTTGTCCATTTTGTCGCTGACAACACGGCCAGTCAGCGTACGGACGGTTTTTTCGGCTTCAGCCATGATTACTTACCTGCCTGCTGTTTGAGCACAGTCTTCACGCGAGCGATGTCACGCTTAACTTGCCGGAGCAGGTGAGACTGCCCCAACTGGCCAGTTGCTTTCTGCATACGCAGATTGAACTGGTCGCGCAGCAGGCCGAGCAGTTGCTCGTTAAGCTGCGGCGCGTCTTTTTCACGAAGTTCGTTCGCTTTCATCACATCACCGTCCGTTTAACAAAGGCGGTGGCGAGCGGCAGCTTTGCAGCAGCCAGGGCAAAAGCCTCACGCGCCAGCTCTTCAGTAACGCCCTCGATTTCATACAGGACTTTGCCTGGCTGAATCTGGGCAACCCAGTACTCCACACTACCCTTACCTTTACCCATCCGAACTTCGAGGGGCTTTTTGGAAATAGGCTTGTCCGGGAATACACGGATCCAGATCTTGCCGCCACGTTTAACGTGACGGGTCAGAGCACGACGCGCTGACTCGATCTGACGAGCGGTGAGACGACCACGAGCTACAGACTTCAGCGCGAACTCGCCGAAGCTGACTTTGCTACCGCGCTGAGCCAGACCACGGTTGTGGCCTGTCATCTGCTTGCGGAACTTCGTACGCTTTGGTTGCAACATTTGGCGTACCCCTTACTTAGCAGCTTTTTTACGAGGCGCTGGTGCTTGTGGTTTCAGTTCTTCTTGGCGACCACCAATTACTTCGCCTTTGAAGATCCAAACCTTTACACCGATCACACCGTAAGTGGTGTGAGCTTCGTAGTTGGCATAGTCGATGTCGGCACGCAGGGTGTGCAGTGGCACACGACCTTCGCGATACCATTCAGTACGTGCGATTTCAGCACCGCCGAGACGACCGCTCACTTGGATTTTGATGCCTTTGGCACCAATGCGCATGGCGTTCTGAACAGCGCGCTTCATAGCGCGACGGAACATTACACGACGCTCCAGCTGCTGAGCTACGCTCTGCGCAACCAGCATACCGTCAAGCTCCGGCTTGCGGATCTCTTCGATATTGATGTGCACAGGCACACCCATTTGCTTGGTCAGGTCCTGACGCAGCTTCTCAACATCTTCACCTTTCTTCCCGATAACGATACCTGGACGAGCGGTGTGGATGGTGATACGTGCAGTTTGAGCCGGACGATGGATATCGATACGGCTTACGGACGCGCTTTTTAGTTTGTCTTGGAGATACTCGCGCACCTTCAGATCAGCGAACAAATAGTCCGCATAAGTCCGACCGTCTGCGTACCAGACGGAGGTGTGCTCCTTGACGATTCCCAGGCGAATGCCAATGGGATGTACTTTCTGACCCATCTCTTCGACTCCGTTACTTGTCAGCAACCTTGACAGTGATATGGCAAGACCGCTTGACGATGCGATCAGCACGGCCTTTGGCACGTGGCATGATTCGCTTCAGCGAACGCCCTTCGTTGACGAAAACGGTGCTGACTTTAAGGTCATCAACGTCTGCGCCTTCGTTATGCTCGGCGTTGGCTACGGCCGACTCCAGCACTTTCTTCATGATCTCGGCGGCTTTCTTACTGCTGAAAGCCAACAGGTTGAGCGCTTCGCCCACCTTCTTCCCGCGGATCTGGTCGGCGACCAAGCGGGCTTTCTGGGCGGAGATTCGAGCGCCCGACAACTTAGCGGCTACTTCCATCGTTCCTTACCCCTTAACGCTTGGCTTTCTTGTCTGCCACGTGCCCACGATATGTGCGGGTACCGGCAAACTCGCCCAGTTTGTGGCCGACCATGTCTTCGTTCACGAGAACTGGAACATGTTGACGACCGTTATGCACTGCAATGGTCAAACCGACCATTTGTGGCAGGATCATCGAACGACGCGACCAGGTTTTCACCGGTTTGCGATCATTCTTTTCCGCCGCCACTTCGATCTTCTTCAGTAGGTGAAGATCAATAAAAGGACCTTTTTTCAGAGAACGTGGCACTGTCGTATCCCTCTATTTACTTGCGACGACGGACGATCATTTTGTCGGTACGCTTATTACCACGAGTCTTCGCGCCCTTAGTCGGGAAGCCCCATGGCGATACCGGATGACGACCACCAGAGGTACGACCTTCACCACCACCATGTGGGTGGTCAACCGGGTTCATGGCAACACCACGAACGGTTGGGCGAACGCCACGCCAGCGTTTGGCACCAGCTTTACCCAGCGAACGCAGGCTGTGCTCGGAGTTCGAGACTTCGCCCAGGGTCGCGCGGCATTCAGCCAGCACTTTACGCATCTCACCAGAACGCAGACGCAGGGTCACGTAGACACCTTCACGAGCGATCAGCTGAGCCGAAGCACCAGCGGAACGAGCGATTTGCGCGCCTTTACCTGGCTTCAATTCGATGCCGTGTACGGTGCTACCAACTGGAATGTTACGCAGTTGCAGAGCGTTGCCCGGCTTGATCGGCGCCAAAGCACCTGCGATCAGCTGGTCACCAGCACTCACGCCTTTAGGGGCGATGATGTAGCGACGCTCGCCATCTGCGTACAGCAGCAGAGCGATGTGAGCAGTACGGTTTGGATCGTATTCAATACGCTCGACAGTGGCAGAGATGCCATCTTTGTCGTTGCGACGGAAATCGACCAGACGATAATGCTGCTTATGGCCACCACCGATGTGACGGGTGGTAATGCGACCATTGTTGTTACGACCACCAGTCTTCGATTTTTTCTCGAGCAGCGGTGCGTGAGGAGCGCCTTTATGCAGCTCCTGGTTGACCACCTTGACCACAAAACGGCGGCCAGGGGAAGTCGGTTTGCATTTAACGATTGCCATGATGCACCCCTTCCTTACTCAGCACTGCTGCTGAAATCGAGATCTTGGCCTGGCTGAAGGGAGATAACTGCCTTCTTCCAGTCATTACGCTTGCCCAGACCGCGAGCAGTGCGCTTGCTCTTACCCAGAACATTCAGGGTAGTAACACGCTCTACTTTCACGCTGAACAGGCTTTCGACGGCCTTCTTGATTTCCAGCTTGGTTGCGTCAGTTGCAACCTTGAAAACGAACTGGCCTTTCTTGTCAGCCAGAACCGTAGCCTTTTCGGAAACGTGCGGGCCAAGCAGAACTTTAAATACGCGTTCCTGGTTCATCCCAGCAGCTCCTCGAATTTCTTCACGGCCGACACGGTGATCAACACCTTGTCGTATGCGATCAGACTAACTGGATCGGAACCTTGAACGTCACGTACATCAACGTGTGGCAGGTTACGAGCAGCCAGGTACAGGTTCTGATCAACCACTTCAGACACGATCAAGACATCAGTCAGGCCCATGCCAGTCAGTTTGTTCAGCAGATCTTTGGTCTTCGGTGCATCAACAGCGAAGTCCTGAACCACAACCAGACGATCAGTACGCACCAGCTCAGCAAGGATGGAACGCATTGCTGCGCGATACATCTTCTTGTTCAGCTTCTGGGTGTGATCCTGAGGACGAGCTGCGAAAGTGGTACCGCCGCCGCGCCAGATTGGGCTACGGATAGTACCGGCACGAGCACGGCCCGTACCTTTCTGACGCCAAGGGCGCTTACCGCCACCACGAACGTCGGAACGGGTCTTTTGCTGCTTGCTACCTTGACGGCCGCCGGCCATGTAGGCCACGACTGCTTGGTGAACCAGCGTCTCGTTGAATTCGCCGCCAAATGTCAGTTCGGAAACTTCGATCGCTTGAGCGTCATTTACATTTAATTGCATGTCAGCTTCCCCTTAACCGCGAGCCTTGGCTGCTGGACGTACAACCAAGTTGCCGCCAGTAGCGCCAGGAACAGCGCCCTTGACCAACAACAGATTGCGTTCAGCGTCCACGCGCACTACTTCCAGGGACTGCACGGTCACGCGCTCAGCGCCCATATGACCGGACATTTTTTTGCCCTTGAATACACGACCAGGAGTCTGGCACTGGCCGATAGAGCCTGGAACGCGGTGGGACACGGAGTTACCGTGGGTATTATCTTGCCCGCGGAAGTTCCAACGCTTGATCGTACCCTGGAAGCCTTTACCCTTGGACTGACCGGTTACATCAACCAGTTGACCAGCGGCGAAGATTTCAGCGTTGATCAGATCGCCGGCCTGGTACTCGCCTTCTTCAAGACGGAATTCCATTACGGTACGACCAGCGGCAACGTTCGCTTTAGCGAAGTGGCCAGCCTGAGCAGCTGTAACACGCGAAGCACGACGCTCGCCTACAGTGACTTGCACTGCACGATAGCCATCGGTCTCTTCAGTTTTGAACTGGGTGACGCGATTCGGTTCGATCTCAATGACCGTGACCGGAATGGAGACACCTTCTTCGGTGAAAATACGGGTCATACCGCATTTACGACCGACTACACCAATAGTCATGTTGTAAACCTCATGAGTGTACGGGGCTTTCACCCGCTATGGCCGCCCATTTCAGAGCGTTACACGACTAAGACCGAGTCTTAGCCGAGGCTGATCTGCACTTCCACACCGGCCGCAAGATCAAGCTTCATAAGAGCATCAACGGTTTTATCCGTTGGCTGGACGATGTCCAGAACGCGCTTATGAGTACGGATCTCGTACTGGTCGCGCGCGTCTTTGTTGACGTGCGGGGAGACCAGAACGGTGAACCGCTCTTTACGGGTAGGCAGTGGAATTGGACCACGCACTTGAGCACCAGTACGTTTCGCGGTTTCCACGATTTCCTGGGTGGATTGGTCGATCAGGCGATGGTCAAAAGCCTTCAACCTGATACGGATTTGCTGATTTTGCATTGGATTTCAGACTCCGGCTGCTATTCCCAGCGAGCGCAATACGCCCGTTAAAAGGAGGCGCAATTCTATAGACGGGTTTCTACAGTGTCAACCCAATAAAAAAGCCCCCGCTAGGCGGGGGCTTTTTCAAGTCATCACTTATTAAGCGATGATTTTGGCTACGACGCCAGCGCCGACGGTACGACCGCCTTCACGAATAGCGAAACGCAGACCATCTTCCATTGCGATGGTTTTGATCAGGGTGACAACCATTTTGATGTTGTCGCCTGGCATTACCATTTCAACGCCTTCCGGCAGTTCGCAGTTACCGGTCACGTCAGTGGTCCGGAAGTAGAACTGTGGACGGTAGCCTTTGAAGAACGGAGTGTGGCGACCGCCTTCTTCTTTGCTCAACACGTACACTTCAGCTTCGAAGGTAGTGTGCGGCTTAACCGAACCTGGCTTGACCAGAACCTGGCCACGCTCAACGTCGTCACGCTTGGTGCCGCGCAGCAGCACGCCGCAGTTCTCGCCAGCACGACCTTCGTCGAGCAGCTTACGGAACATTTCAACACCGGTGCAGGTGGTGACGGTAGTGTCACGCAGACCAACGATTTCCAGTGGATCTTGAACCTTGACGATACCGCGCTCGATACGACCAGTTACAACAGTACCGCGACCCGAGATCGAGAATACGTCTTCGATTGGCATCAGGAACGGCTTGTCGATAACACGGACTGGATCTGGAATGTAGCTGTCCAGAGTCTCAACCAGTTTACGAACGGCAGTGGTGCCCATTTCGTTGTCGTCTTGGCCGTTCAGAGCCATCAGAGCCGAACCGATGATGATCGGAGTGTCGTCGCCCGGGAAGTCGTAAGTGCTCAGCAGATCGCGCACTTCCATCTCAACCAGTTCCAGCAGCTCAGCGTCGTCTACCATGTCAGCCTTGTTCAGGAAGACAACGATGTACGGAACGCCAACCTGACGGGACAACAGGATGTGCTCACGGGTTTGTGGCATCGGACCATCAGCGGCCGAGCAAACCAGAATAGCGCCGTCCATCTGTGCAGCACCGGTGATCATGTTCTTCACATAGTCAGCGTGACCTGGGCAGTCAACGTGAGCGTAGTGACGGATCAGCGAGTTGTATTCAACGTGTGCGGTGTTGATGGTGATACCACGAGCCTTTTCTTCCGGAGCGCTGTCGATTTTGTCGAAAGCAACAACGGCCGAACCGAAAACTTCGGAACAGACGCGAGTCAGAGCAGCGGTCAGCGTGGTTTTACCGTGGTCGACGTGACCGATGGTGCCAACGTTGACGTGCGGGAGGGTACGGTCAAATTTTTCTTTAGCCACGACAATTAACTCCTTGCCTAAAGGGCTGAATCAGCCTTGTTTTTTGGATACGGTTTCAGCGATATGCGCTGGAGCCGGATTGTATTTTTTGAATTCCATAGAGTAGCTTGCGCGACCTTGGGACATGGAACGAACGTCAGTTGCGTAACCGAACATTTCACCCAACGGAACCTCGGCGCGAATCACTTTGCCGGAAACCGTATCTTCCATACCCAGGATCATGCCGCGACGACGGTTAAGGTCGCCCATGACATCACCCATATAGTCTTCAGGCGTAACAACCTCTACTGCCATGATCGGCTCAAGCAACTCACCACCACCCTTCTGGGCCAGTTGCTTGGTTGCCATGGAAGCAGCCACTTTAAACGCCATCTCGTTGGAGTCGACGTCGTGGTAAGAACCATCAAAAACGGTCGCCTTCAGGCCGATCAGCGGATAGCCGGCAACAACACCGTTCTTCATCTGCTCTTCGATACCCTTCTGGATAGCCGGGATGTATTCCTTAGGAACCACACCACCCACTACTTCGTTCACGAATTGCAGACCTTCCTGACCTTCGTCAGCAGGAGCAAAACGAATCCAGCAGTGACCAAATTGGCCACGACCGCCGGATTGACGAACGAACTTACCTTCGATTTCACAGTTCTTCGTGATGCGCTCACGATAGGAAACCTGAGGCTTACCAATGTTGGCTTCGACGTTGAACTCACGGCGCATCCGGTCAACCAGGATGTCCAGGTGCAACTCGCCCATGCCAGAGATGATCGTTTGACCAGTCTCTTCATCAGTTTTAACGCGGAAAGATGGATCTTCCTGAGCAAGTTTGCCCAGTGCGATACCCATTTTTTCCTGGTCATCCTTGGTCTTAGGCTCTACGGCAACCGAAATAACCGGCTCCGGGAAGTCCATGCGAACCAGGATGATTGGCTTGTCAGCGTTGCACAAGGTTTCACCAGTGGTGACGTCCTTCATGCCGATCAAGGCCGCGATGTCACCAGCGCGTACTTCCTTGATCTCTTCGCGGGCGTTTGCGTGCATTTGCACCATACGACCCACGCGCTCTTTCTTGCCTTTTACCGAGTTGATAACGCCGTCGCCGGAGTTCAACACGCCCGAGTAAACACGGACAAAGGTCAAGGTACCCACGAATGGGTCGGTAGCGATCTTGAACGCCAGAGCCGAGAACGGCTCGCTGTCGTCTGCATGACGCTCCAGCTCGATAGTCTCGTCATCCGGGTCAGTACCCTTGATGGCTGGAATATCGGTAGGCGCAGGCAGGAAGTCGATAACGGCGTCGAGAACCAGGGGAACGCCCTTGTTCTTGAAGGAAGAACCGCAAACAGCCAAGACGATCTCGCCAGCGATAGTACGCTGACGCAGAGCAGCCTTGATTTCCTCGTTGGTGATTTCTTCACCTTCAAGGTACTTGTTCATCAGCTCTTCAGTGGCCTCGGCAGCTGCCTGGACCATGTTGTCACGCCATTCTTCAGCCAATTCCTGCAGTTCTGCCGGAATAGCTTCGCGACGAGGAACCATGCCTTTGTCGGCATCATCCCAGTAAACAGCTTGCATGTTGATCAGATCGATCTGGCCCTGGAAGTTGTCTTCCGAACCGATAGCCAACTGGATCGGCACCGGAGTGTGACCCAGACGCTTTTTGATCTGCTCGATAACACGCAGGAAGTTGGCGCCAGCACGGTCCATCTTGTTTACATAAACAAGACGTGGAACGCCGTATTTGTTGGCCTGACGCCATACGGTTTCCGACTGAGGCTCAACACCCGAAGTACCACAGAACACAACGACCGCGCCGTCGAGTACACGCAGGGAACGCTCAACTTCAATAGTGAAGTCAACGTGGCCCGGGGTATCGATTACGTTGAAGCGGTGCTCGTCCTTGTACTGCTTCTCGGAACCTTTCCAGAAAGCGGTAATAGCAGCAGAAGTAATGGTAATACCACGCTCCTGCTCCTGAACCATCCAGTCCGTGGTCGCGGCGCCGTCATGCACCTCGCCCATCTTGTGACTTTTGCCTGTGTAAAAAAGGACGCGCTCGGTGGTGGTGGTTTTACCAGCATCCACGTGAGCGACGATACCGATGTTACGGTAGCGACTAATCGGAGTAGTACGAGCCATAAAGCCCTCGCAAAATTAGTGAAGCTGAAATTAGAAGCGGTAGTGCGAGAAAGCTTTGTTAGCTTCGGCCATACGGTGCACGTCTTCACGCTTCTTAACAGCAGCACCTTTACCTTCAGCAGCGTCCAACAGTTCGCCAGCCAAACGCAGAGCCATAGACTTCTCGCCGCGCTTGCGGGCGAAGTCTACCAACCAGCGCATTGCCAGGGCGTTACGACGGGACGGGCGAACTTCGACCGGAACCTGGTAAGTAGCACCGCCTACACGGCGCGACTTCACTTCGACCAGCGGAGCGATGGCGTCGAGAGCTTTCTCGAAGATTTCCAGGGGATCGCTGTTCTTGCGTTCTTTAACCTTTTCCAGCGCGCCATAAACGATACGTTCGGCAACGGCTTTCTTGCCGCTTTCCATAACGTGGTTCATGAACTTGGCCAGGATTTGGCTTCCGTATTTTGGATCGTCAAGCACTTCGCGCTTGGCTGCTACGCGTCTTCTTGGCATGGATAAGCCCTCAAACGGTCTTCAGGTTCGCTCGGAATCGGTGCCCTTTCGGGACGCCTCCGACCTTACTCTTATCGACTCAGAAAAATAGAAAATCAGTTTTTACAAAAAGCCGCTACTACTTAGGCTTTTTGGTACCGTACTTCGAACGACCCTGGTTACGACCTTTAACGCCGGAAGTATCCAAAGAACCGCGTACGGTGTGATAACGAACACCTGGCAAGTCTTTTACACGACCGCCGCGGATCAGTACCACGCTGTGCTCTTGCAGGTTGTGGCCTTCACCGCCGATGTACGAGGAAACCTCGAAACCGTTGGTCAGACGCACACGGCATACTTTACGCAGTGCCGAGTTAGGTTTTTTCGGCGTAGTGGTATACACACGGGTGCATACGCCACGACGTTGCGGGCAGTTCTGCAGCGCAGGCACGTCGGATTTCTCGACGATACGCTTACGCGGCTGACGTACCAGCTGGTTGATAGTTGCCATCTACTAGCTCCACTGTTGTCTTGCGACGCTATTGTCTTGCAAGAAAAGCAAAATGGCAGGAACGAATTCCCGCCAAATTTAGGGGTACAAGAGTCTAAAGAGGATCTTGCCCCCAGTCAAGGCAAGGCCCCAACCTCCCCGCTTATCCAACCTCGACAAATTGTCTCGATTCGATGAACGGAAAGGCCGGGGCCCCACGCTTATTTACCGCAGAACTCAGTTACCGCTCGAGTTCAGTGCTTCGGTCAGTGCAGCTTCCACTTCACTGGCGCTTACGCGCAACGGTTTGTCAGCATCACGGCGACGCTTGCGCTCGCTGTGATAAGCCAGACCGGTACCCGCCGGGATCAGACGACCCACGACCACGTTTTCTTTCAGGCCGCGCAGATAATCGCGCTTGCCGGTTACCGCCGCTTCGGTCAGTACGCGAGTGGTTTCCTGGAAGGAAGCCGCCGAGATGAACGATTCGGTGGACAACGACGCCTTGGTGATACCCAGCAGCACGCGAGTGAACTTGGAAACGAATTTCTCGTCGCCAGCCAGACGCTCGTTCTCTACCAGAACGTGAGTCAATTCCATCTGGTCGCCCTTGATGAAAGTGGAATCGCCGGATTCAGCGATTTCAACTTTACGCAGCATCTGACGCAGGATGGTCTCGATGTGCTTATCGTTGATCTTCACGCCTTGCAGACGATAAACGTCCTGGATCTCGTTCACGATGTACTTGGCCAGCGCACTTACACCCAGCAGACGCAGGATGTCGTGTGGATCGCTCGGGCCGTCGGAGATAACTTCGCCGCGGTTTACCTGTTCGCCTTCGAAGACGTTCAGGTGACGCCACTTCGGAATCAGCTCTTCGTACGGATCGCTACCGTCGTTCGGGGTAATGACCAGACGGCGCTTGCCTTTGGTCTCTTTACCGAACGCGATGGTGCCGCTGACTTCTGCCAGAATCGAGGCTTCTTTCGGACGACGGGCTTCGAACAAGTCGGCAACACGCGGCAGACCACCGGTGATGTCACGGGTCTTCGAAGTCTCTTGCGGAATACGAGCGATAACGTCACCGATCGCGATTTTCGCACCGTCCGCTACACCGACCAGGGCGTTAGCAGGCAGGAAGTACTGAGCAATTACGTCGGTACCCGGCAGCAGGAGATCCTTGCCGTTGTCATCAACCATCTTCACAGCAGGACGGATATCTTTACCGGCAGCTGGACGGTCTTTGGCGTCGAGTACTTCAATGTTGGTCATACCGGTCAATTCGTCAGTCTGACGCTTGATCGTGATGCCTTCTTCCATGCCCACGTAGGTCACGGTACCTTTCATTTCGGTAACGATTGGGTGAGTGTGCGGGTCCCACTTGGCCACGATTGCGCCAGCGTCGACCTTGTCACCTTCTTTAACCGAAATCACGGCGCCGTACGGCAGCTTGTAACGCTCACGCTCACGACCGAAGTCATCAGCGATTGCCAGCTCACCGGAACGGGACACAGCAACCAGGCAACCATCCACTCGTTCAACGTGCTTCAGGTTGTGCAGACGGACGGTACCGCCATTCTTCACCTGAACGCTGTCCGCAGCGGAGGTCCGGCTTGCCGCACCACCGATGTGGAATGTACGCATGGTCAGCTGGGTACCCGGCTCACCGATGGACTGGGCAGCGATAACGCCGACCGCTTCACCGATGTTCACCTGGTGACCACGAGCCAAGTCACGGCCGTAGCACTTGGCGCAAATGCCGTAGCGGGTTTCGCAGCTGATCGGCGAACGCACGATCACTTCGTCGATGCTGTTCAGCTCGATGAATTCGACCCACTTCTCGTCTACCAATGTGCCGGCAGGAACGATGATTTCTTCGGTACCTGGCTTGAACACATCACGGGCAATAACACGACCCAATACGCGCTCACCCAGCGGCTCAACAACGTCACCGCCTTCAATGTGCGGCGTCATTACCAAGCCATGCTCGGTGCCACAATCGATCTCGGTCACAACCAGATCCTGCGCCACGTCTACCAGACGACGAGTCAGGTAACCGGAGTTCGCAGTTTTCAACGCGGTATCCGCCAAACCTTTACGAGCACCGTGAGTAGAGATGAAGTACTGAAGTACGCTCAAACCTTCACGGAAGTTCGCAGTAATCGGCGTTTCGATGATGGAACCGTCCGGCTTGGCCATCAGGCCACGCATACCGGCGAGCTGACGGATCTGCGCAGCAGAACCCCGTGCGCCCGAGTCGGCCATCATGTACATCGAGTTGAAGGACTCCTGGTCGACTTCGACGCCATGACGGTCGATGACTTTCTCTTTCGAGAGGTTGGCCATCATCGCCTTGGAAACTTCGTCGTTCGCCTTGGACCAAAGGTCGATCACTTTGTTGTACTTCTCGCCCTGGGTTACCAGGCCGGAGGCGTACTGACTTTCGATTTCTTTCACTTCATCAGTAGCAGCGCTGATGATGCGGGCTTTTTCATCCGGGATAACGAAGTCGTTAACACCGATGGAAACGCCGGAGATGGTCGAATAGGCAAAACCGGTGTACATCAACTGGTCAGCGAAGATCACGGTCTCTTTCAAACCAACCACGCGGTAGCACTGGTTGATCAGCTTGGAGATCGCCTTTTTCTTCATCGGCTGGTTGACCACGTCGTACGACAGGCCAGGTGGAACAACCTGGAACAACAGCGCACGGCCGACGGTAGTGTCGACGATACGAGTGTTCTTGACGCTGCCGCCATCACGGTCGTTAACGGTTTCGTGAATCCGCACTTTGACTTTAGCGTGCAGTGCGGCTTCGCCAGCACGGAACACACGGTCAACTTCTTGCAGATCCGCGAACACACGACCTTCGCCCTTGGCGTTGATCGCTTCACGAGTCATGTAGTACAGACCCAATACAACGTCCTGCGACGGAACGATGATTGGCTCACCGTTGGCTGGCGACAGAATGTTGTTGGTCGACATCATCAACGCACGCGCTTCCAACTGGGCTTCCAGTGTCAGCGGTACGTGCACGGCCATTTGGTCGCCGTCGAAGTCGGCGTTGTACGCAGCACAGACCAACGGGTGCAGCTGGATAGCCTTACCTTCGATCAGTACCGGTTCAAACGCCTGGATACCCAGACGGTGAAGGGTCGGTGCACGGTTGAGGAGAACCGGGTGTTCACGGATCACTTCAGCGAGAACGTCCCAAACCTCTGGCAGTTCGCGCTCAACCATTTTCTTGGCTGCTTTAATGGTGGTAGCGAGACCACGCATTTCCAGCTTGCCAAAAATGAACGGCTTGAACAGCTCGAGAGCCATTTTCTTCGGCAGACCGCACTGGTGCAGACGCAGGGTCGGACCTACGGTAATTACCGAACGACCGGAGTAGTCAACACGCTTACCGAGCAAGTTCTGACGGAAACGACCTTGCTTACCCTTGATCATGTCAGCCAGGGATTTCAGAGGACGCTTGTTCGAACCAGTGATAGCGCGGCCACGACGACCGTTATCGAGCAGTGCATCGACAGCTTCCTGCAACATACGCTTTTCGTTGCGCACGATGATGTCCGGAGCGGACAGATCGAGCAGGCGCTTCAAGCGGTTGTTACGGTTGATCACTCGACGATACAGATCGTTGAGGTCGGAAGTCGCGAAGCGACCGCCATCCAGCGGGACCAGTGGACGCAGATCTGGCGGCAGAACCGGCAGAACGGTCAGCACCATCCATTCTGGAAGGTTGCCGGAACCCTGGAAGGCTTCCATCAACTTCAGACGCTTGGACAGCTTCTTGATTTTGGTTTCGGAGTTGGTTTGCGGAATTTCTTCGCGCAGACGGCCAATCTCGTGTTCCAGGTCGATAGCGTGCAGCAGTTCACGGACAGCTTCGGCACCCATGCGGGCATCGAAATCGTCGCCGAACTCTTCCAGCGCTTCGAAGTACTGCTCATCGTTCAGCAACTGACCTTTTTCAAGGGTGGTCATGCCTGGGTCGATAACGACATAGCTCTCGAAGTAGAGAACGCGTTCGATATCACGCAGGGTCATGTCCATCAGCAAGCCGATACGCGACGGCAGCGATTTCAGGAACCAGATGTGGGCAACCGGCGAAGCCAGTTCGATGTGCGCCATGCGCTCACGACGAACTTTAGCCAGCGCGACTTCAACGCCGCACTTCTCGCAGATCACACCACGGTGCTTCAAGCGCTTGTACTTACCGCACAGGCACTCGTAATCCTTTACCGGGCCAAAGATCTTGGCGCAGAACAGGCCGTCACGTTCAGGTTTGAACGTACGGTAGTTGATGGTTTCCGGCTTTTTAACTTCACCGAACGACCACGAACGGATCATCTCAGGCGATGCCAATCCAATACGGATGGCGTCGAACTCTTCGACTTGACCCTGGTTTTTCAGCAAATTCAGTAGGTCTTTCAAGGCCTTTCCTCCTGGCGGAGCAGAGAGCGGGCAATCCTGCCCCGCTCTCGATTCGCGTCACGTGTTATTCGGTTTCCAGATCGATATCGATGCCGAGGGAACGAATTTCCTTGATCAACACGTTGAAAGACTCGGGCATGCCCGGCTCCATACGGTGATCGCCATCCACGATGTTTTTGTACATCTTGGTACGGCCGTTCACATCGTCCGACTTCACTGTGAGCATTTCTTGCAGAGTGTAAGCGGCACCGTATGCTTCCAGTGCCCAGACCTCCATCTCCCCGAAACGCTGACCACCGAACTGTGCCTTACCACCCAGCGGCTGCTGGGTAACCAGGCTGTACGAACCGGTAGAACGAGCGTGCATCTTGTCGTCTACCAAGTGGTTCAGCTTCAGCATGTACATGTAGCCAACAGTAACCGGGCGCTCGAACTTGTTGCCGGTACGGCCGTCGGTCAGCTGCATCTGGCCGCTTTCTGGCAGGTCTGCCAGTTTCAGCATGGCCTTGATTTCGCTTTCCTTGGCGCCGTCGAACACTGGAGTGGCCATTGGAACGCCGCCACGCAGGTTCTTCGCCAGATCCAGGATTTCCTGGTCGGAGAAGCTATCCAGATCTTCGTTACGACCGCCGATCTGGTTGTAGATCTCGTCGAGGAATTTACGAAGTTCAGCGACTTTGCGCTGCTCTTCGATCATCCGGTTGATCTTCTCGCCCAGACCTTTGGCCGCGAGGCCCAGGTGGGTTTCAAGGATCTGACCAACGTTCATACGCGAAGGTACGCCCAACGGGTTGAGGACGACGTCGACCGGGGTGCCATTGGCATCGTGCGGCATGTCTTCAACCGGCATGATCACGGAGACCACACCTTTGTTACCGTGACGACCGGCCATCTTGTCGCCCGGCTGGATGCGGCGACGGATTGCCAGGTAAACCTTGACGATTTTCAGCACGCCTGGAGCCAGGTCATCGCCCTGCTGCAGTTTGCGCTTCTTGTCTTCGAACTTGTCGTCCAGCAGACGGCGACGATCAACGATGTAGGCCTGGGCCTTCTCGAGCTGCTCGTTCAGAGCATCTTCAGTCATGCGCAGTTTGAACCACTGACCATGCTCAAGACCGTCGAGAACTTCGTCGGTGATGTCCTGACCTTTCTTCAGGCCGGCGCCGCCTTCGGCTTTGTGGCCGACCAGAGCGGAACGCAGACGTTCGAAAGTTGCGCCTTCAACGATACGGAACTCTTCGTTCAGATCCTTGCGGATCTCGTCGAGCTGAGTCTTCTCGATCGACAGTGCACGAGCATCGCGCTCAACGCCGTCGCGGGTGAAGACCTGTACGTCGATGACGGTACCCTTGGTGCCGGTAGGCACACGCAGGGAGGTGTCTTTAACGTCGCTGGCTTTTTCACCGAAGATGGCACGCAACAGCTTCTCTTCCGGAGTCAGCTGGGTCTCGCCTTTCGGAGTGACCTTACCCACCAGAATGTCGCCTGCGCCAACTTCAGCACCTACGTAAACGATACCGGCTTCGTCCAGCTTGTTCAGTGCAGCCTCACCCACGTTCGGGATGTCTGCAGTGATTTCCTCTGGCCCAAGCTTGGTGTCACGTGCCACACAGGTCAGTTCCTGGATGTGGATCGTGGTGAAGCGATCTTCTTGAACAACTCGTTCCGACAGGCAGATGGAGTCTTCGAAGTTGTAACCGTTCCAGGCCATGAACGCGATGCGCATGTTCTGACCCAGTGCCAGCTCACCCATGTCGGTGGACGGACCATCGGCCATGATGTCGCTGCGCTGAACCCGATCACCTTTACGCACCAGCGGACGCTGGTTGATGCAGGTGTTCTGGTTGGAGCGGGTGTATTTGGTCAGGTTGTAGATGTCGACACCGGCTTCACCGGTTTCAACTTCGTCATCAGCAACACGAACCACGATACGGCTTGCATCAACGGAGTCGATCACGCCACCACGACGAGCCACGACGCAAACGCCGGAGTCACGAGCTACGTTACGCTCCATGCCGGTACCGACCAGCGGCTTGTCAGCGCGCAGGGTTGGTACAGCTTGACGCTGCATGTTCGAACCCATCAACGCACGGTTGGCGTCATCGTGCTCGAGGAACGGGATCAACGACGCTGCAACCGAAACTACCTGCTTCGGCGATACGTCCATCAAGGTGACGTCTTCCGGCGCCTTGACGGTGAACTCGTTCAAGTGACGAACAGCTACCAGTTCGTCAATCAGCATTTTCTTGTCGTTCATCGTGGCCGAAGCCTGAGCGATCACGTGATCAGCTTCTTCGATGGCAGACAGGAACACGATCTCGTCGGTGACCAGAGCGTCTTTCACCACACGGTACGGGCTCTCGAGGAAGCCGTACTGGTTGGTGCGCGCATAAGCGGCCAGGGAGTTGATCAGACCGATGTTCGGACCTTCCGGCGTTTCAATCGGGCATACACGACCGTAGTGAGTCGGGTGTACGTCACGAACTTCGAAGCCAGCACGCTCACGAGTCAAACCGCCAGGGCCGAGTGCAGACACACGACGCTTGTGGGTGATCTCGGACAGCGGGTTGTTCTGGTCCATGAACTGGGAGAGCTGGCTGGAACCGAAGAACTCTTTCACCGCCGCAGCCACTGGCTTGGCGTTGATCAGGTCTTGCGGCATCAGGCCTTCGCTTTCAGCCATCGACAGACGCTCTTTGACCGCACGCTCAACACGCACCAGGCCAACGCGGAACTGGTTCTCGGCCATTTCGCCTACGCAGCGAACACGGCGGTTACCCAGGTGGTCGATGTCATCGACGATGCCTTTACCGTTACGGATGTCGACCAGGGTCTTCAGCACCGCGACGATGTCTTCTTTGCACAACACGCCAGAACCTTCGATCTCGGTACGACCGATACGACGGTTGAACTTCATCCGGCCGACCGCAGACAGGTCATAGCGCTCAGGGCTGAAGAACAGGTTGTTGAACAGAGTCTCGGCAGCGTCTTTGGTTGGCGGCTCGCCTGGACGCATCATGCGATAGATCTCGACCAGCGCTTCCAATTGGTTGCTGGTGGAGTCGATCTTCAGTGTGTCGGAGACGAACGGACCGCAGTCGATATCGTTGGTGTACAGAGTTTCGATGCGAACAACCTGGGACTTGGCGATTTTCGCCAGGATCTCAGTGTTCAGCTCGGTGTTGCACTCCGCCAGGATTTCGCCGGTTGCCGGATGCACGATGACCTTGGCGGTAGTGCGACCCAGGACGTAGTCCAGGGGCATAACCAACTCTTTGATCCCGGCTTTTTCCAGCTGGTTGATGTGGCGAGCGGTGATACGGCGACCCTGCTCGACAATAACCTTGCCTTTGTCATCGAGAATATCGATAACAGCAATTTCACCGCGCAGACGCTGCGGTACCAGCTCCAGGCTAATGCTTTCACCCTGAACGTGGAAAACGTTAGTGGTGTAGAAAGCATCCAGCACTTCTTCAGTCGTATAGCCGAGCGCACGCAGCAGTACCGATGCAGGCAGCTTGCGACGACGGTCGATACGCACGAACACGCAGTCTTTCGGGTCGAACTCGAAGTCCAGCCACGAACCGCGGTAAGGAATGATGCGCGCGGAGTACAGCAGTTTACCGGAGCTGTGCGTCTTGCCACGGTCGTGGTCGAAGAACACGCCCGGGGAACGGTGCAGCTGGGAAACGATTACACGCTCGGTACCGTTGATTACGAAGGTACCGTTCTCAGTCATCAGGGGGATTTCACCCATGTAGACTTCTTGCTCTTTGATGTCCTTGATCGCTTTGTTCGACGATTCTTTGTCGAAAATGATCAGGCGCACTTTTACCCGCAAAGGTACGGCGTAAGTTACACCGCGCAATACGCATTCTTTGACATCAAATGCCGGTTCGCCCAGGCGATAACCGACGTACTCCAGCGCAGCATTGCCGGAGTAGCTGATGATCGGGAAAACGGATTTGAAGGCCGCATGCAGGCCCACGTCGCGGAACTGATCTTTAGTCGCTCCCGCTTGCAAGAATTCACGATACGAATCCAGCTGGATGGCCAGGAGGTACGGCACATCCATGACGTCCGGCAACTTGCTAAAGTCCTTGCGGATACGTTTTTTCTCAGTATATGAGTAAGCCATCAGCGTTCCCCAGCTTGGTCACCTGCTTGTTTGGCCCCTCCCGACGGGAGCAGCCAGAAAATCGTGCAAACCCCATGGTTTGCTCCACCGCATCGGGTGGTTACAGCTCGTTATCAGCACCGACCCAGTCGGCTGCCAATAACGGAAAAAGGCCGGTGGCAAGAGCCACCAGCCATCAGCCTTTCGCTTAACGCTCGGGCTGGAGACGCAAAGTCGATGCTTACTTCAGCTCGACTTTAGCGCCTGCTTCTTCCAGAGTGGCTTTAGCTTTGTCGCCTGCGTCTTTCGATACAGCTTCCAGAACCATAGCCGGAGCGCCGTCAACTACAGCCTTGGCTTCTTTCAAGCCCAGACCGGTCAGCTCACGTACTGCCTTGATCACGTTAACTTTCTTCTCGCCAGCTTCCAGCAGCATGACGTTGAATTCAGTTTGTTCTTCAACAACAGCAGCGACAGCAGCTGGACCAGCGGAAGCAGCGGCAGCGGAAACGCCGAACTTCTCTTCCATGGCCTTGATCAGCTCAACGATTTCCAGAACGGATTTTTCGCCGATTGCTTCGATGATTTGGTCGTTAGTCAGAGACATGACTATAAATTCCTGTATTGGGGTGACAGCCTACGCGGCCATCGAAATAAACAATAAACGCTGAAAGGAGTCGCTCAGCCTTAGGCTGCGGCAGCTTCTTTCTGGTCGCGAAGGGCCGCCAGAGTACGAGCCAATTTGCTGGTTGCGCCTTGAATCACGCTCATCAGCTGAGAAATTGCTTCGTCACGGGTCGGCAGACTTGCCAGTACGTCGATCTGATTAGCTGCGAGGAACTTGCCCTCGAACGCAGCTGCCTTGATCTCGAACTTATCCTGACCTTTTGCGAACTCTTTGAAGATACGAGCAGCAGCGCCCGGATGTTCTTTCGAGAATGCAATCAAGGTCGGGCCGGTGAACACGTCGTTGAGCACGTCATATTGAGTGCCAGCAACGGCGCGCTTGAGCAGGGTGTTACGTACAACACGTACGTAAACGCCAGCTTCACGAGCCTCTTTACGGAGTCCGGTCATAGCGCTTACTGTCACGCCGCGGGCATCAGCCACAACAGCAGACAGGGCAACATTGGCAGCCTCGTTGACTTCAGCGACGATGGCCTTCTTGTCTTCGAGTTTAATTGCCACGGGTTTAACTCCTGCTTGTTACCGTTTCATCCAACCGGAGCCGGATGTCGTTTTGGTGTCTGATTCGGTAAGGAACCGGGAGCACCATCTGCGTAGGCTTGAGGTTTAAGACTTGCGTCGCCTACGGTCTTGGATAGCCCCCGCCAGGCAGGGACCCCAATCTTTCAATTGGCGCAATCGCTTGCGCCAACCTGTGTCTTACGCGTCGAGCGAGCCTTGGTCGATGACCAGACCTGGGCCCATGGTGGTGCTCAGGGTAACGCGCTTGACGTAAATACCTTTCGAGGAAGCAGGCTTGATACGCTTCAGATCAGCGATCAGGGCTTCAACGTTTTCCTTCAGCTTGACGGCATCAAAGCCGACTTTGCCAACGGAGGTGTGGATAATGCCGTTTTTGTCGGTGCGATAACGAACCTGACCAGCCTTGGCGTTTTTAACCGCGGTAGCTACGTCTGGCGTTACGGTGCCGACTTTAGGGTTAGGCATCAGGCCACGTGGACCGAGGATCTGACCCAACTGACCCACAACGCGCATTGCATCCGGGGATGCGATAACTACGTCATAGTTCAGGTCGCCGCCTTTCATTTCGGCAGCCAGGTCGTCCATACCTACACGGTCAGCGCCGGCAGCCAGAGCGGCCTCAGCAGCTGGACCCTGAGTGAACACAGCAACGCGAACGGTCTTGCCAGTGCCGTGTGGCAGCACAGTAGCGCTACGAACAACCTGGTCAGATTTACGCGGGTCAACGCCCAGGTTCACAGCAACGTCGAACGACTCGCTGAACTTGACGGTCGACAGCTCAGCCAGCAGAGCAGCAGCGTCTACAAAGTTGTAGGCCTTGCCTGCTTCGATTTTGCCGGCGATAGCCTTTTGACGTTTGGTCAACTTAGCCATTACACACCCTCCACGTTAAGGCCCATGCTACGAGCAGAACCGGCGATAGTACGCACGGCCGCGTCCATATCAGCTGCAGTCAGATCCGCGTTTTTGGTTTTCGCGATTTCTTCCAGCTGAGCACGGGTAACGGTGCCAACCTTAACGGTGTTCGGACGAGCGGAACCGCTAGTCAGACCGGCAGCTTTCTTCAGCAGAACCGAAGCAGGTGTGGATTTGGTTTCGAAAGTGAAGCTACGGTCGCTATAGACAGTGATGATCACTGGAGTCGGCAGACCTGCTTCAAGACCCTGAGTACGGGCGTTGAAAGCCTTGCAGAATTCCATGATGTTCACGCCGTGCTGACCCAGAGCAGGACCAACAGGTGGGCTTGGGTTAGCCTGAGCGGCCTTCACTTGCAGCTTGATGTAAGCGGTAATCTTCTTGGCCATGAGGCACTCCAATTACGGGTTCGAACGCCTCGAAAGGCTCCCCGGTTACTTGCGCGTTTATCCCAGTGACGACAAAACCCCACAGCCTAGGGCTGCGGGGTTGGGATGCTTGTTCGGCTAGACCTTTTCGACCTGGCTGAACTCTAGCTCTACCGGAGTAGAGCGACCGAAAATGAGCACTGCCACTTGGATTCGGCTCTTTTCGTAGTTAACTTCTTCAACCGTGCCAGTAAAATCAGCAAACGGCCCATCGTTGACGCGTACCGATTCGCCTGGCTCGAAGAGAGTCTTCGGCTTCGGCTTGTCGCTACCATCAGCAACGCGACGCAGAATCGCTTCTGCCTCTTTATCTGTAATTGGTGCAGGCTTATCAGCAGTACCGCCGATGAAACCCATCACCCGAGGAGTATCCTTGACCAAGTGCCAAGTACCCTCATTCATGTCCATCTGAACCAGCACATAACCTGGGAAGAACTTGCGCTCGCTTTTGCGTTTCTGGCCATTACGCATTTCAACCACTTCTTCAGTGGGAACCAGAATTTCGCCAAAGCCATCTTCCATGCCAGCCAGCTTTACGCGCTCTACCAACGAGCGCATGACATGCTTCTCGTAACCGGAGTAAGCATGCACAACGTACCAACGCTTAGCCACGGGACACCCTTAGCCGACAATCAAGGAAACAAGCCAGCCGAGCAGGGAATCAAGCCCCCACAACAGCAACGCCATAACCAGAACAACAGCCACAACGATCAACGTGGTCTGCGTGGTTTCTTGGCGAGTTGGCCATACGACTTTACGAATCTCGGTGCGAGCTTCCTTAACCAGTACAAAGAAAGACTTGCCCTTGACTGTCTGCAGGCCTACAAAGGCAGCTACAGCAGCAATGGCGAGCAAAGCAAGTACACGGTACAGGATCGGCGAAGCAGAGTAATACTGATTGCCAACAACGCCAACAACCACCAAAGCGACTACTACTAGCCACTTGAGCAGATCGAAGCGAGAGCCTTGAGCTTCAGCTTTAGGAGTCATCTATGAAGATCCTGTGAAAAGAAAGCCAGACACACCAAGTGAATCTGGCAGGTCAGGAGGGAATCGAACCCCCAACCTACGGTTTTGGAGACCGTCGCTCTGCCAATTGAGCTACTGACCTAAAACAAAATCAGGCCGACCATTATGCCGGCCCGAAAAAGACATTACAACAACTTACTCGATGACTTTAGCCACGACACCAGCGCCGACGGTACGACCGCCCTCACGAATGGCGAAACGAAGACCATCTTCCATCGCGATGGTTTTGATCAGGGTAACGGTCATTTGAACGTTATCACCTGGCATCACCATTTCAACGCCTTCTGGCAATTCGCAGTTACCGGTCACATCCGTAGTACGGAAGTAGAACTGTGGACGGTAGCCCTTGAAGAACGGCGTATGACGACCACCCTCTTCCTTGCTCAGAACGTAAACCTCTGCAGTGAACTTGGTATGCGGCTTTACAGTACCTGGCTTGACCAGAACCTGGCCACGCTCAACATCATCACGCTTGGTACCACGCAGCAGCACCCCACAGTTCTCGCCAGCACGACCTTCGTCGAGCAGCTTGCGGAACATCTCAACACCAGTGCAAGTAGTTTTGACCGTGTCACGAAGACCTACAATCTCAACTTCTTCCTGAATGCGAACAATGCCACGCTCAACACGACCAGTCACAACAGTACCGCGACCGGAGATCGAGAACACATCCTCGATCGGCATCAGGAACGGCTTATCAATAGCACGCTCAGGCTGCGGAATGTAGCTATCCAGCGTCTCAACCAACTTCTTGACAGCAGTAGTGCCCATCTCGTTGTCGTCTTGACCATTCAACGCCATCAGCGCTGAACCAATGATGATTGGAGTATCATCACCTGGGAAATCATAAGTGCTCAGCAGATCACGCACTTCCATCTCTACCAGCTCAAGCAGCTCCGCATCATCAACCATGTCTGCCTTGTTCAGGAAGACAACAATGTACGGAACGCCAACCTGGCGAGAGAGCAGAATGTGCTCACGGGTTTGCGGCATCGGACCATCAGCGGCCGAACAAACCAGGATTGCGCCATCCATCTGAGCAGCACCAGTAATCATGTTTTTTACGTAGTCAGCGTGACCTGGACAGTCAACGTGTGCGTAGTGACGCACTGCCGAATCGTATTCAACGTGAGCGGTGTTGATGGTGATGCCGCGAGCTTTTTCTTCTGGGGCGCTATCGATTTTGTCGAAGTCAACCTTTGCCGAACCGAAAACCTCGGAGCAGACACGGGTCAGAGCAGCCGTCAAAGTAGTTTTGCCGTGGTCGACGTGACCAATGGTGCCTACGTTAACGTGCGGCTTATTACGTTCGAACTTTTCCTTAGCCATCGAAACAACCCCTAGCAGAAGAATTGAGCAAGTAACATCAGCCATTAAAACAAAGGCAGATATTTTCATATCTGCCTTGTTATATGGAGCTCTTGAGCGGATTTGAACCGCTGACCTCACCCTTACCAAGGGTGTGCTCTACCAACTGAGCTACAAGAGCGAAACACTATGCAAAACCTGCAAACTTGGAGCGGGTAGCGGGAATCGAACCCGCATCATCAGCTTGGAAGGCTGAGGTTCTACCACTAAACTATACCCGCGGAGCTTGCAGCTCTCGCTAAAATTGGTGGAGGGGGAAGGATTCGAACCTTCGAAGTCGTAGACGTCAGATTTACAGTCTGATCCCTTTGGCCGCTCGGGAACCCCTCCTAAGCGAGCCGGCATTCTATATCATGCCAGCCTTCTGTCAAGCATTTTCTCATTAAAAACCTGAGGTTAGCTGCGTTGACCTCGCTTCGCACTGCTGACTGTTAAAGGTCTTCACTGCGAAGCGGGCGCCATTCTATGCAAACTATTCGACAGGTGCAACCCCCTCGCACGGCATTATTTTATGTTTTAACTCATTGAATTCTTTAGAAAGGTTTTGCAGCTTCGAATCGTCAAGCAAAACCCGGCTTTCGGGCGCCACGCGAACCCAAAAAACGCTGGACTCAACGGAGCCCTTGGGCAACGACTGCCCCTTGATATCCATGCCACCCAATCGCCGCTCGAACGCTTGAGCAATATCCTGTCGAGCAAAGCCACCCAAATAGAGGCAATCAGCATCCGCCTGAGCAGGCTTTTCCTTATTACGAGCAGCATCAGTCGCCTCACTCAACAGCCGTATATCCTGCTGAGATCCCCGATATAAACTCAAAGGGGTGACATCTTTCGCACGAAGAGGCGCCTCCTGTTGATGCCAGACGTAATAAAACACATTGAGAACAAGCAACAGCAGAAACAACCAACGCATAAAGACCTCAGGGCAAGGGACACGCCATAGCCAAACCTACAAATACCAGATCAGGAACAACCCTGGCTTCAGGCACGATCTCGGAAACCAGATCTGCGTCTCCTCCGGTAAGGAACACTGTGTAATCCTGCCCCCAATAACTGCTCGCCAACTGGAGTTGGGTGAGGACGAACCCCCTCAACATCAGGGAACATCCCCTCTCCACCGCCTCGACAGTCGTACGACCAGGAGCAAGGGTTTCCAGAGCGCGTTCGGCCGCAACATCGCCATAGCGAATACGACGGGTATGGGTGCGCAATTGGTTACGCATCAGCGGCATTCCCGGACAAATAAACCCCCCTAAATGCCGACCATCACCAGCTATGAAATCAGCAGTGACCGCCGTTCCAAAATCCAGCACAAGACATGCACCGGAGACCAGGTGAAAGCCCCCAAGCATCGCAAGCCAGCGATCAAGCCCCAGTTTTTCGTAATCCTCGTAACCATTACGCACGCCAGACATCTCACGCGAGGAAGCCGCGCAGACCACGGACACCCCAAACGCGTCGCTCAACATTGAAATGAGAGCACCAGTCTCCTCGCCAGTCCTGACACTTACCATTCGGCAGTGATTGAGAGCCAAATCAGCGAGCAACTTTAAACTCTCCAACAGTGCAACATCCGAATCCACAACGCCTTCAGCGACCACCAAGCGGATGTCCGCACCAAGCACACGCCATTTGATAAAGCTGTTCCCGCAATCGAGCTCAAGAATCATCGCGCAACCTCAAACTGAGCTCACCGCCACTAAAGATCTTTTCCACGCCACCCACCTTCAAGCGCAAGGCACCCTGACTATCGATACCCAATACAACGCCATCGATCTGGTTAACACCAGCAATCAACGACACCGCTCGCCCCTGCCATAAATGATTCTGTTCCCACTCAGCGCGAATGGCTGAAAAACCGTCGACTTGATGGCGCTTCAAGTAAGCCTGGAGCATCAACCCCAGCTCCGACACTAGGTGATTGCGATCGAACAGTTGCCCAGATTCAAGCCGCATGGACGTCCACTGCTGATCAACCTCATTGGCCATCAACATGTTTACGTTGATTCCGACACCCATTACCACATGACACACATCTGCGGGATCCCCCACCAACTCAAGCAGTATGCCGGCGATCTTTTTCTGCCCCACAAGAAGATCGTTAGGCCACTTCAAACCCACACCAGGAACACCCTGTTTGCGCAATGCATGCATTACGGCGAGACCAACAACCAGACTCAAACCCTCCAACTGCCGCATTCCACCTTCAATACGCAGCACCAGGCTGTAGTAGATATTTTCAGCGAACGGACTTACCCACTTGCGACCACGCCGACCGCGACCTGCAGTCTGGCGCTCCGAGAGCACCAGAAAAGGCGCGGGCCGGCCTCGCTCGATCGCACGCAGCGCTTCTGCATTGGTAGAGTCAATAGAATCAAAAACCTGAATAGGCCAGCCACAAGCAGACGACCTGCCATCAATTTCAACAGGATCAAGCAGCGTTAATGGTGCGGCCAATTGATAGCCACGACCGCGCACCTTATGGATCGATAAACCCAACTCAGCCTCCAAATGCTGGAGCTGCTTCCATACAGCGCTACGACTGATGCCCAGAGCAACACCCAGGGCCTGACCTGAATGAAATCGACCATCCTTAAGGAGCTTTAACAACGTCAGCATGCAAGTCTCGCCTCACAATGAGGCCCGAATAATAGCCATGCCTCGAGCTGTTGCATAGAAACCCTACAGGTCGGATTTT